>JAVHQZ010000038.1:0-14841 GCA_036171415.1 Minisyncoccota bacterium
GGATTCGAACCACGTGGGTCGCCCCGGCACCGTCCCATTGATTTTATTGGTGGTTTTTTTCGATGCGACCAAGGAGACCTTCGTAATCCTTGGTTGTTATATGCCAATTGCCGGGTCGTAAGGGATGATTGAGATCGTTGACGACAATGAACATTGCGTATGCGAGGCAAGCAATACCTGCCGTGAAAGCATATGCAAGCCAAATGTTTTTTACGCCAATAAAGAGCGACAGACCAATAAGTAAAAACGCTCCTAAACGCAAAGTGTTTTGTAGTAGCTCCGGCGTATGCCGCGAACTCAAGAGAAGACGTTTAGATCGGCTGTCTATAATACGGGAAAAAAGCGTGAAAGATGTCCCGGTTAATTGGGATGGGGAAGAGGATATCTCGAAAATATTCGAGCTAAGGTCATCAAAGATGGATTCTATGTTTGGACTACGAAGGCCCTGTTCGCTGTATCGCCAGCCCTCTTTAATGAGGGTGCGGAGGTAGTCGTTGATGTTGCTGTGAATTTTCGTCCGCGATGGTTCTGGGAAACTACTTGACCAGCGGTAAAGTTTATCAAGTCCATCCACTTCGCCCTCCACGGCGTCTACAAGACTATTCCATTGGTCCCATTCCTTCTGGATCGCGAAAGCCGCAATAATACTGAAAACGGTCCCTATGGCTGCATATAACCACGGCAATCCTCCAAGATCGGCGATAAGGATACGGTTGTTATAAAAATCGTTTGTCCGCAAGAAGTAGAAAATGATTGAAAAAACCATAAGAAACGGGAGCAATTTTTTTAAGAAATTTAGCATATGTTCATTATAGCGTTTTTAACGTAAAATTTTTATTCCGGCGGTAAAACCCCCGCTGTCCATTGCTCATGAGAGGATTTTTTTCGTATAACTGGGGAATGCGCGACATCGTTATATTTTTAAGCCTGCGATTCGAACGGCCCATGTTCCTTGATTAAGCGAATTGTCTTCTCAAATCCTGTGTTGGTAAGCGCGAGATGAGATTTTAGCAAGGGCAGGAGTTCATCTTTCTCTTTCTGGAGCGCAGCCAGTTGTTCTGGATTTTGTTCAAATTTGCTAACTAAATTTAGCCATTCGAAAAAGAAGTAAGAGTCTTTCTGGCGATAGTGAACTATTTTTATCCTGAGTCGGTTGAGCACATCTTTGTAGTGTCGGTCATGGAACCCCTTCAGCCACTGCCAGTTTTCCGAAGAATCCAGACCCTTGCCCTCAAGGGCGGTAATTACAGTTGAGAAATAAACACCTCTTTCTTCAAGGTTGAGATTAAATGCGGCCTCAATCAAATCACCGATACGATCCCAGAAATTATATAGCTTCTCAAATGACGAACTGACATAGTAAAAAAATCTTTTATCTTCCAATTTCCGGAAATACGTAGGTAGCTGTCTGCCGCCTTCGTATTGCCGAACCTCATTGAGAAAGTTATTGGCAAAAGGAAAATATAAAAAACCATTTGCGATGGAAAACTGTGCATCCGACGACACGGAATAAATTAAATCGTGCGTAAGCAGGTCGAACTTCTTCCCCGAAGATTTTATGGCATTTCTAGTTTTTGAGATACCGCCCAGAAAGCCAAGAGCGTTCTCGCCGTCGAATTTCATATTGTCGAAGTCAGAAAGACAATATAGACTTTCGCGCTCTACGATTTTCCTTAGGGCGGTTTCGTATTGTGTAAAAAAAATCGTTTGGCATCAGGTTTGGTTCGAATCTGTTCCACCAGCGAAATTTTTCCAATTTTCAGACTTTCAAGAACCATTATAAAACCTAGGGGGAACTGTCCCTCGAACCGGTGCTCAATCTGGCGGAGGGGATGGCCGCTCGCAGAGCGGCACTTCCGCTATGATTTGTCGAGCAAATCAGATTAATGAAGGTCGGGATACTCGAACTAAAGTTCGAATCCCAATCTGCTACCAGAACGTGCTTTTACAATGTCCCTCTGCGAGGGAGTTTGAAAAAGCAATTGCGGAGGGGATGGGATTCGAACCCATGGGCCCCTTTTAGGGGGCCACGGTTTAGCAAACCGTTGCCTTGGACCACTCGGCCACCCCTCCCTTGCGTCTCTATACTATTGTATTGTCGCTTATTTTTCAAACCTTTACGGCAAAAAGGGCCCGACGCTTATCGGGCCTTTTTATGCGATTATTTTTTAACTTTCGCCCTATGGCAAAGTCGCAAAACTATTTTCCGTAGACGTCGCGGTGTTATTCGCGGCATCCTTGGATTCCACTACATAAAAATATGTAGTGCCGGCGTTTAAGCCGGAGAGGCCTACTGCGTGGCTCGTAACGAAGCTTGCGCCTAGAACGTTCGCCGCCGTCGCGAGATTCACCGGCGTACTGGTGCTGAAATAAACTTTGCTAGTGGCAAGTTCATTTGTAGTCCACGTTATGCCCGCCGTGGAGGTGGTGATGTTCGTCGCAGAGGTAGAGGAGATGACCGGAGCTGAAACATCAACTATTCCGAGCCTGCCCTCTATTAAAAGTAGCCGGGCAATGAGTTTTTGCACCAGAGCTTCCAGGTTCCGGATTTGCACCTGAAGCGCGGCGCGGACTCCATTCTCGCCGTTATTTTTATCGTTACCATTATCGTCGCGCCCGATAGCGGTGCTCGTCGAAACAATATCCGTTGTGGTCGCATTGGGGTCCGTTGAGCTCGCTGCCGGAGGAACGACAATATGATTATCACCATCGCCTTCTTTCTCGTTCTCGTCATCATTATCATCGCCGTGCTTATCCTGGTTAAACTGCGCGGTCTGCTGGCCGAATTGGGACGCTTCGTTACCGCGCCCGTTGCCCCTGCCTCCGTCGTGATCGGCCAATGCTAAATTCACTCCGGGGCCGGCCAAAAGCGCGATTATTGCCATGATTACCGGGAAAATACCGAGTACTGTTTTTTGTTTTTTATTCATTTTTATTTTCTGATTTATTGACTGCTTCTTCTTCGACCTTTGCCCTAATGTGGCCAAACATCATTGATCAACAATATGCCATGGCTTCTATAGATATACGGCGACCGATACCGCCCTCTCTTATCAGACCTCATTTCCCTTTTTTTATACGAAAAACCCGCGCCGGTTAGGCGCGGGTGCTTGAAGCAGCTAGAGAATCTTGTGAGCCAAGCCGAATTTCACCGCTTCTTTTGAAGAGAGCGTTGTGTTCTTGCGCATGAGCTCTTCGACTGCTTTTTGGGAAATCCTTCCCGTGGAACACTCGGCGAGAATGCGGGCGTAGAGCTTCTGGCTGGCGCTCGTATTTCGGTTGAGAACCTCCGTATCTCCGGTACTCAAAGTGGCGCCGTCTTCATACTTCTTACTGAGCTCGTGAAGAAAAATACGGCTGTTTTTCGTGATTCCACGCTCGCCGCCGGCAAGGTACATCAGAATCGCGGCCGAACCGATCTCTCCCAGAGCGACCGTCTGAAGGTCGGGCTTCAGAATACGCGTCACAAACTCATAAAACGCCATTGCCGCCCGGAAAGAACCGCCGCCCGAAAAGATGAAAAGGGTTATGGTTTCTTCCGGATGCTTATCCGAGTGCTCCGAAATTCCTTTACACAAACTGGCAACCGAAGCCTCGTCGACTTGTCCCGAGAAACTCAGCCAGTGCTCTTTTTTCCCTTCAATCATAAATTCTCCTTTGCGGGAGGGATTAAAATCTGCTGGAACCAGCATAGGCAATCCCCGCCAATTTATCAAGCAAAGTTGTGTGATTGATCTGATATACTTAGCTTATGAATAAATCAAAACTTTTATGGACGACGCTGGGCATCGTCCTGGTCGCGGGGCTCGTATGGGTCATCGCCGCCGCTCCGAAAACCCAGGCCCCTCAAGGCGCACCCGAGACGCAGACACCCGCTCCGGTCGCTAAGCAGACTTCAAACCCCCCTCCCGCCCCGACGTCCGATAAAAAGAGCGTAAGTATCCAGAATTTTGCCTTTAACCCGGCGGATACGATTCTCAAACGCGGAGGGAAAATAACTTTCACCAACAACGATAACGTCACTCACAACATCACTTTTGAAGCTCAGGTTTACGGAGTGGTGACTCTCGCCCCCGGGCAATCGGAGACAATAGACACTACGGCGTTTCCGCCCGGGACATATAACTACCACTGCGGCATTCACCCTTCAATGAAGGGCGTGTTGACTCTGCAATAGGAAATTAAAAAAACCGCCGGAAGGCGGTTTTTTTAATTTCCTAATCGTCACTCCCCTCCCCGCCCCTCACTTTGACTTGGAACGGAGTGCTTGTGGAATTTAAGGGAGAAAGAATGTCTTTGCCGCTCTTGCGTTCCTTTTCGTCATCACCGCCTTTATTGCTATCGCCGCTATGACTATCTTCGCTCGCTCCCGCAGAAACCGTGGAAGATGCGGTCGCGCCGAAATTAATAACCGGAGGAACGTCTTCTTCCTCGTCATCATCGCCGTGCCGAGTGACGCTAAACGGCCCTTTTAATTTCAAATCGCTCTGCAGATTCACGGAGATTCCGGCTTCCTGCGCGGCGCGTATCGCATCCTGGGCCAGGCTGAATGCCGAGGAATAATCGCCGGCGATGAACTTGGCTTGCGCTTGGCCGTAAATGTCTTTCGCGGAATCAAGTTTGTTCTGAGCATCCGCGAGAGTCGAGGTAGCGACATTCAAATTGTCGAAATATCCCTGGACGGAATCCAAGACATTGGCGGCGGTGTTTAATTTTTCTTTCGCGGAATTTTTTATGTCTCCCGTGTTTTGGTCGGTATTTGAAGCGATGTTGTTTTCCGCTTCGTGCCTCAATTTTATCGTGTCGTTTATCTCCTCGGCTATCGTTACCGTGCTCGAGCCTTGGAGCTGATTTATCACATCATGCCTGGCTCTAAGCGATGCTTCGAAGTCCGAGGCGAGCGAAACCGCGGAAGCTGAATTCCCTCCGGAATTTATTTCCGCGATGTTTTTTTGCGCCGCGTCGGCATGGAGCTTAAAGTTGGCTTCCAAAACGTTTTTCCAGTTATCCGCGAGCTTGTTTTGGGAGGCGAGCTGGGCGGCTTCGTCCAGGCGGGTGGCGGCAATCTGGGACTCTACGGCGGCCTTGCCCTGCGGGGTAAATTGAACGGCTTCGGTAATCCTTTCGTTGAAGCCGACTTTTACCGGATACAGGAGGTCTCCCGGGAGCGTTCCTTGCGCGGCGAAGGAAGTTCCTCCGCCCAAAAGTGCTGCGACTAAAATTGCTGCGAATACCGGCATTTTTTTAAATATATTGATTATTGAAATTGACCCTTTGCTGATACGGCGCTCCGCCTCGCGGCCTCTTAACGCCGCACCCGCGTCAATTTTGCGGAGCATGTCCGACAGAATATTATCCTTCCTCTCTTCGGAAAGATTGATTCCCTTTTTTAATTTTTGTAATTTATCGCCGAGCCACATTTTATATAAGTTTTGCTTTTAGTTTTGCGGTTATTCTGTTCAGTTGGACGGAAACGGTATTCGCGGTCGTGCCCCTCAATTCCGCGATTTCTTTAGGATCCAAGTCATCCACATAGCGAAGAACAAATATGTCCCGCTCTTCTTCCCGCAGAGTCTTCAGCTCGCCGATAGCCTCATTATAAAGAACTTTTGTTTCTATATCGCTATGTTCGGCGGATGAGGGATCGAACTCTTTCTCTTCAACCAAGGCCTCAAGGCTCTCCGCGCTCCGTTTCCGCTTCTCATCGATGATGGAATGGTCGGCGATGCGGTATAAGAGTCCTTGGGCATTCTTAATCTCCTTTCCGCCCTCGAGGTACTGCCAGAATTTCAAAAAGACCTCCTGCATAAGCTCCTCGGCTTTTCCCGGAGAAAAAATACGGAAAAGACAGTGCCTATAGATCTTGTCGGCATGAGTGTTGTAGACGGTTATGAAAAAGTCTCTGGAGTTGTCCACTTTGATACGGCGGGCGGAAAGGCCCGCTCTTAACGGCTTGGTTTTGGCGTTCGCTTTCCATTTATTCTACCACGGGATATAAATGATATAGATGAAAAGACTTCAGCCGAAACAGCTTGTAGCAATCCTCCACAACATCCGGAGTCTGCATAACGTAGGCTCTATTTTCCGCACCGCGGACGCGGCCGGAGTTGGGAAAATTTATCTTTGCGGCATCACTCCGTCTCCGCTCGACAGATTCGGCCGGCCGGAAAAAAATCTTACCAAGGTGTCGCTGGGCGCGGAAAAATATGTCTCTTGGGAAAAATCCGGGACGACCGGAAAAACTATTAAAGCTCTTAAAAATCAAGGCTACCGGATTCTAGCGGTAGAGCAATCCAAAAAATCCGTTCCTTACGATAAATTTAAAACCGGGAAAGATAAAAAAATCGCGCTGATTTTGGGAAACGAGGTTAAGGGTTTGCCTTCCGCGATTTTGGAAAAATGCGACAAAATTTTGGAAATTCCCATGCGTGGGAAGAAAGAATCCCTGAACGTATCCGTAGCCTTCGGCATCGTGGCGTTTGAATTGGCCCGTCAGTTATAATAATTCTGTGGACGAAAAACCAAAACCGAAAAACAGAAATGCATTTTTTTTGGGGTTTTTGAGCTTCTTCGGCGGGATAAGCCAAGATGTTTTCACGCCCATCCTCCCGGTCTACTACACCGTCGTTCTGGGTTTCGATAAAACTTTTATCGGAGTTGCCGAAGGGCTGGTAGCCGCGAGCAGTTATATTTTCGCGGTTATTTCCGGACTTTTTTCCGACAAATTTAAAAAACAAAAACCGATAATTTTCGCCGGCTACTTTTTATCTTTCATAAGCCGGCCGCTCCTGGCACTTGTTGGCTCACAGAGCTCGGTATTGGGCCTGCGTTTCGCGGACGGCGTCGGGAAAGGAATCAAAGATCCCCCGAAAGACGTTCTTATCGCCGGCTCCTCCGAAAAAAACGTCCGCGGAAAAAGTTTCGGCATCGTAAGAATGATGGATACGCTGGGCTCCGTCGCGGGGCCCCTCATCCTCTTCGGGCTTTTATCTATCTGGAAAAGCAGTCCGCTTGTTTACCATTACATTATTCTTTTCGCCGCGGTGCCCTTAGTTTTCACGCTCATCACCCTGATACTAGGGGTCAAAGAAGCGAAGGGCACGGACAACCGCGCCGCGGCAAGCCCCGCTCCCGGCAAACCGCTTCCGAAACAATATTTCTTTTTCCTCGGCATAATGGCGCTTTTCACCATAGGAAATTCTTCCGACGCTTTTCTAATCCTGCGCGCGCAGAATATCGGCGTGACTATTCTTGAGATACAGCTCGTCATCGCTCTATTTAATCTAATCTACGCGCTCTTCGCCGTCCCGCTGGGCTCGCTTTCCGACAGAATCGGCAGAGTGCCGACCATCCTTATCGGCTGGGGCGCCTACGCGCTCGTCTATCTCGGTTTCGCGCTCGCGAACCGCGCCTATCTAATTTGGTTCCTCTACGCTCTTTATGGAATCTATTACGCGACGAATCTCGGCGTGGCAAAGGCATTCTTGGCGGACTTGGTCGGGCCGGAACACCGCGGCCACGCCTTCGGCATTTACGGGATGACAATCGGCCTCGCAACGCTCGCCGCGAGCTTAATCGCCGGTTCTCTTTGGGACCACGTCGGAGCACGGGCGCCGTTTTACTTCGGAGCTGTTGTTGCGGCCATCGCGGCAATCGTTCTGTTTCTATTCGCCAAAAAATTAAAGGTTGCTCAAGCGTAAAACAGGAATAAGATGAATAAAAAGGTGTTTTATATAATCTTTACAATAATAGTTTTCTTGGGGCTCCTAGCCGGAGGATACTTCTGGCTTTTCAAAGCCGGGCCAGAGCTTAAAACCGCGGACTTTATGGTCGGAAATTCTATTTTCCATGCGGAAATAGCCGATACGTTGCGCTCCCGCGCCCAGGGACTCTCCGGCAGAACAAGTCTCGACGAAACAAGCGCGATGCTTTTTACCTTTCAAATACCGGCAGCCTATTCTTTTTGGATGAAGGGAATGAATTTTCCTCTGGACATAATCTGGATACGGGACGGGGTTGTTATCGGTATCAGCCAAAACGTCCCTCCGCCGTCGGGTAAATTATTGGACATCCCGACCTACGCCCCGCCCACGCAGGTGGATACCGTGCTGGAAATTAACGCCGGATTGTCGGAGAAACTGGGCCTTAAAACCGGCGACGTCGCGGCTTTAGCGCAATAAAAACGCCGCCAAATATGGCGGCGCTACTTGAAACTCATTTCCATTTTCTTTTCGATCCTCGAGGTCTGCTTATCCTGGTCATTTAGCTTCCGGGTCGTCTTGAACGCGAGCCAAAGAAGTAAAATGCCTGCGACCACGAAAATTAAAAACAAAAGAAGAGGCCAGATGTCTTTCCTGAAACGCTCGAATCGCTCCATCTCGTCTCCTTTCTCTGAGAACTTTTTAGATTATATCAAGTTTTTGACACAAGTCAACCGCTTTTTCAAAAATTCTAAAACGACCACTTGGCGAAAGAGAATATTAGCGTGACCAATATGAACAAAAGGGAGATATAAAGCAAAATTTTATTTTTGGAGAGGCCGCCCCTCGAATAATCCAGGAACCACTCAAAAAAGACGAAGGCAAAGAAAATCATTATTCCGGCGTGATACAGAAAATCGAGCGGAAGAAAAGCCACGGCCGTCGCGATTTCCCAAAAAACAAACGCGAGCGCCCCTAAGATGAGCGGTGTCCGGCCGGTAGCCCCGCCCTCGGCCTCAATAAGAAAGCCGTGAACAAAAACCCAGAAAAGCCAGGCGAATATTAAGCTTTTAACCGGGAACCAGGCGCTCCAGGCATCCAAATTTTCGTAGAGTAGAAAGCTTGTAAAAAAGAATATTAAAAATATAAGCGCGGTATAAGCGCTCTTGCGGTCGATAAAAACCAATTCTTTAAGGCCGAATATCAGGAATAAACAAACAGCCAAAAATATTCCCGCCAAAATATTGGCTCCCAGAATATGAGCGATGACCACCGCGGAAATAAACGGAATACCCATATGCTTCACGCGGAAAAGAGAGGAAAAATAAAAAACCAAAGCCAAAACCACAGCGAGCCACTCCGGAAGATAAACCCAGGACAGGCCGACCGCGGCCGCCTTAAGTACTAAAGACCAATGAATTTTCTTTGAAATTGACTTTAACTTTTCCACCATCTTTTAATTCCCCGCGGATTATTTTGTCCGCCAGTGTATCCAGGATAACTTTTTGAACCAACCGTTTCAATGGACGCGCGCCGAAGTCCGGACTGAAGCCCTCGGCGGCTAAGTGTTTCTTCGCGGCGGCATCCACGGTTATTTTGATATTCCGGTCGCCCAGTCGTTTTTCCACCTCGGCAATCTGTAGGTCCACAATCTTCTCGATATCTTTGGGTCTGAGCGGATTGAAGATAACTATTTCATCTATGCGGTTCAAAAACTCGGGACGGAAATTTTCCCGGAGCGAATCGTTAATCTTGTTCTTATAATCATTTTCTTCTTCTTTCAGTTCTTTTTCATCGGAAGTCGCGAATCCTATTTTCGCCATGGCATGCACGAATTCGCTTCCGACGTTTGAAGTCATGATGATAATGGAGTTCTTGAAATTCACGGTTTTGCCTTTGCTGTCGGTCAACCTCCCGTTATCTAAAACCTGGAGCAAAATATTGAAAACTTCCGGATGAGCTTTCTCAATTTCGTCGAAAAGTATGACGCTGTAGGGGCGGTGGCGGATGGTTTCCGTAAGCTGGCCTCCTTCGTCGTGCCCGACATAACCCGGAGGAGAACCGATTAGCCGCGAAACCGCGTGGCGTTCCATATACTCGGACATGTCTACGCGGATTAAAGATTTCTCGTCGTTGAACATAAATTCCGCCAGAGCCTTGGCGAGCTCGGTTTTACCGACACCGGTGGGGCCCAGGAACATGAAGGAGCCTAAGGGGCGGTTAGTGTCCGCGAGTCCCGCGCGCGCGCGCCTAAGAGCCCGGGCAATGCCGGAAGTCGCCTCGTCCTGGCCGACAACCCGGCTACGGAGAACCTCCTCAATTTTCATAAGTTTCTCACTTTCGGATTCAAGCATTCGCGAAACCGGGACGCCCGTCCACTTCGACACAACCGAGGCGATGTCTTCCTTGTCCACGGCCTCCTTAAGGAACTTCCAATTCCCCGGCTTTCCTTTCCGGTTTTTCGCGGCGGGTCCAAAATATTTCTTTTCGAATATTTCGAATTCTTTCTGGGCCTGGGGCAGTTCGCCGTAAATAACCGCGGCTACTCGCTCCAGATTACTTTCCCGTTCCGCGACTTCCGCTTCGTGTTTCAAATTTTCTATTTTTCTCTGGAGTTCGTGAAGATTTTCAAATTTAATTTTTTCGCTGTGCCACTGGGCGGAAAGTTCGTCGTTCTGCTCTTTGAGAACTCCGGTTTCTTTGTTAATCGCCTTGATTCTTTGAACCGGCTTTTCACCCTTCTCTTTGGAAAGGGCCTGTTTTTCTATTTCCAAACGGCTGACCTCCCGGCGTATTTTATCGATTTCTTTGGGCAGACTTTCGGATTCCAACCGGCGGGCGGCGGCGGCTTCGTCGATAAGGTCCACGGCCTTGTCGGGCAAAAATCTGTCGCTGATATAGCGCGCGGAAAGATTTACCGCTTCCACGATTGCTTCGTCGGAAATTCTGAGCCCGTGGTGTATTTCATATTTTTCTTTAAGCCCGCGCAAAATGGCGATGGAATCCTCGATGGTCGGCTCATCCACCATTATCGGCTGGAAGCGGCGTTCGAGCGCCGGATCTTTTTCTATGTGCTTCTGATATTCCCGGGTGGTCGTCGCGCCGATAGCGTGAAGCTCGCCCCTCGCGAGGGCGGGCTTAAGCAAATTGGACGCGTCTATCGCTCCTTCGGCGGCGCCGGCCCCGACAATAGTATGTATCTCGTCTATAAAAAGCATCATCTTCCCGGCGGAATTTTTAATTTCCTTCATAAAGGCTTTAAGGCGGTCTTCAAACTCTCCGCGGAATTTCGTTCCGGCAATAAGGGCGCCTAAATCCAACATTAAAATCTCTTTGCCCTTCAGGGGCTCCGGAACTTCGCCGGAAACGATGCGCTGAGCCAGGCCTTCCACGATGGCGGTTTTTCCGACACCCGGTTCGCCGATAAGACAGGGGTTATTTTTGGTGCGGCGGGAAAGCACCTGCATGAGTCGCCTGAGTTCCTCGTCCCGGCCGATTACCGGGTCAAGCTCTCCGTTTCTCGCCCGTTCGGTCACGTTAATGGCGTACTTTTCCAAAACCTGGAATTTCGTTTCCGGAGTTTCGTCGGTTATGCGAACCGAGCCTCGAAGCTGGGCCAAGATCCGGAAAGTCGCGTCGCGCCGTACGCCGAATTTTTGGAGCACCGCGCCGGCGTCCGACGGGGTTTCAAGGAGTGCCAAGAGGATGTGTTCGCAGGAAACGAATTCGTCCTTCTGTTGGGCGGCGATTTTCGCGGCTTGGTCCAAAACCTTCATAAGCTCCTGGGAAAGATAAAGCTGACCGACGTTCGCGACGGCCACGGTCTTCGGCAGTTTATCCAGCCCGGACTCTATCTCGTCCATGAGCGTTTCCAAATTTACCCCGGACTTCTCAAGGGTCGGAACAACCAAGGACTGCTGGTCCTCCAAAAGTGAATACAGAAGGTGCAAGCCCTTTAGCTCGCCGTGATTGCGCTCCGCGGCTATGTCCTGGGCGCGCTGCAAGGATTCCTGGGCTTTGATAGTAAATCTATGAAAATTAGGCATTGTTTATATATTATATAACACCTTTAAAAAAATTAGCAATCTCGTGGTGAGATTGCTAATGAGGACATTCCCCTCCCTACTTGGAACCTGTTGGCGTTGGAGCCGGAGTCGGCTGAGGAGTCGGTGGGATTTCGTTCCAGCCGAACGGACGCTCCGCCGAACAGGCGTGCCGCAGGACGGCAATGGGATTGATGACGCCGGGGCTCTGGTAGATGAGGGTTCCGCTTTCGAACACGCAACACTCCCGGATTTCCTTGTAGTCGGAAGTTTTTTCCACGACTATCCTGCAGGAACTTTTCGGCCCGGGCTCCGCCTTGGCGGAACTCTCCACAACAAAAAGTGGCAGGAACGCCAACGCGATAGCCGCACAGACAAAAGTAAACTTTTTGTTTTTCACTTTCCCTCCTTCAAAAATTACTGCCTAAGAGCATAGCAGAAAATCCCGGAAGACGAAACTCTTGTCGCTTCCGTATTTTGACAGCGGAAATAACAAAGAATATAAATACTTCAGTTCTAAAAAAGGAGATTTAACGTGTCTTTTGACCTAAAGGATATGGGCGAGAACGTGTTCCACTTCAAGAGGCAATACCGAGGGTTCATTTCCGACGGCGGGCCGGCTGGTCCATTTACTTACGGCTCGTACGCGAAGGACAACTTTTCGGAAGAGCTCGTTCAGTTTCGGAGAGCGCACACGAATCTTGTCATCACCGGCATGCTCCAGGAGAAGGATGAGAAAGGCACGGTTACCGGATACCTGGTGGCTTGCGCCGAACAAGGGAGGACTCCATGACCGAGAAGAACGCCCCCGAAACAAAGAGGCTCCATGACTGGCTGGTCATCGAGATATGGGATCACGTAGGAGGACTCAGGCTCTACCAGTGCGCCAAGTGCGAAAAGCAGGAGCAGGTCCCGTACCCGCAGAAACCCAACCAAGAAGGCTGCTCGAAGTGAATCGGACAAACACCCCTCGCGGGGTGTTTTTTCTTAGTGCGCGGGGTGGATATTCTCTGCGACATGGACCTGTCCGCCGGCAGGCAGGGATTTCTCGTTTTGCGAACCATTTTGAGTAGATGTTCATGGTTCGAAAATGACAAATCGGAGCCTTACTGCGGACGCTTTTCTAGTGTCACGGTAAGCGTAATTTCTTTTCCGGCGCGGTTAATCTTTAAGGTTACCGCTTCGCCGGGGTTATATTCCGAGACAAGCGAACTCAAAGAATTATTTTCGTCTACTTTCTTGCCGTTCACTTCCAAAATAATATCTTCCGCCTGAATTCCGGCCTTGTCCGCCGGAGAACCCTTGGCGACGGCCGGACCGTCCTGGCCGCCGCGGACTAGTGCCCCGTGGTCAACCGTCAAATTTTGGCTCTTCGCTAAATCGGGAGTTATAAGCATGTTCCGTACGCCGAGATAGGCGGCTTGTATCTGCCCGTTCGCTTTTACGGATTTAATGTCGCGCTTGGCGCGGTTTATCGGAATCGCGAAACCGATGCCTTGGGCATTGTTCGCAACCGCCGTATTTATGCCTACAACCTCGCCCTTAAGATTCAAAAGCGGTCCGCCGGAATTGCCGGGATTAATGGCCGCGTCGGTTTGAATCACGCCGGCAAGTGTTTCCGCTCCCGCTCCGCCGCCCGAAGCGGTAATTGTCCGGGCAAGCCCGGAGATAACCCCGACGGAAACGGTGTTCCGAAATTCCCCGAGCGCGTTACCGATAGCGATGGAAGTCTGCCCGAGCTCCAACGAATCGGAGTCGCCCAAGGCTACGGTCGGAAGGTTCGTCGCGGTGATCTTCAAAACCGCGAGATCCTGAACCGGGTCCTGGGCTAAAATGGTCGCGGTATATTTTTTCCCGTCGTTTGTGAATACCGTGTAGGAAGCCGATTTATCGGAGGCGACGTGCTTATTGGTCAAAATTAAACCGTCGGAAGAAATGATGAAGCCACTACCGCCGCCGACTTCTTGTAATTGTTTCTTGCCGGTATCACAGGGGATGGAGAAGTCCCCGCCGCCGAAAAACTGTTGGAACTCCGGAGGTAAATCCGAGAAGGGACTGGCTCCGGGGCATTGCTCTATTACCGGCACATTTTTGGAAATAGTTACGGCTACAACCGCGGGCGTCGCCTTCTTTACCGCCGCAACCACGGCATTTTCATAATCCAAAGTCGGCTTATAAAGGGGAACTTGAGGCGCTTCGGCCACCGTAGAAGAACTCGTACCGGAAAATGGCGAGGTTATTCCCTTCCAGAAATTGCCCCAAAAATCGGCGTGGGCGCTGGGCACAAAACTCGCGACCACAAACATTAATATTATTATGGCGCCTGGCAAGTATTTTTTTAATAAATTTTTACCCCCACACCAAACAAAGAACGCTTTAAGTTTTTTTTGAAAATTATTTTCTTCCATAAACATGTTTGTATTTTTAATTTTATATATGACCCGCGCGGATAAGTGAAATTATTTCTTTGTTCTGGTGTGGGGGTTTATCCATATTTTTACCCTCCAAACTTTTTATTATTTTTTGACGACTTTTTACTCAATTTTAACTTTACCCTAACCCGTTTTTCAAGAACCACCCTCGCAAAAAAGTTAGGAGGGTGAATTTTTTAATTTTTGGATAAGTTTGTCAATATCGTCTTTTGTTGTGGCCCTACCAAAGCTTATTCTTATGCTCCCGAGCGCTCGTTTTTTATCATAGCCCATAGCCAAAATCACGTAAGACGGCGCGGCGGAGCGCGCCCGGCAGGCGGAACCGGCGGATACGGCGAATCCAGCGAGGTCGAGTCTTGTCAAAAGCTCTTCGGCTTTCTCCCCCGGGAAATAAAGGTTGATTATGTGGGGCAAAGACATCTCGCTTCCGGTGGCTCCATTTATTTCTACGTACCGCAAGGCGTTTTGGGTTCGTTTTATAAAGTAGTCCTTCAACCCGGCAAGCCTTTTGGCTTCTTCCGCCCTTGTTCTCCCGGCTATTTTTACCGCCTCGCCGAAACCTACAATAGCCGGAACGTTCTCTGTTCCGGAGCGGAGCCCGTATTCCTGCGAGCCGCCGGAGATAATTGGCGCGACAAGCTTCTTGTCTCTAATATAGAGCGCTCC
>JAVHQZ010000038.1:14941-16704 GCA_036171415.1 Minisyncoccota bacterium
TTATTCCCGAGCATAACCGAAACCAAAATAACATTTGAGTCCAGTTCTTTTTTAAATTTCTTCAAATCAACCACGCCATTCCTTTTTACGGGGAGATATATAACTTCCACGCCCGAACTTTTTAAATCTCTCGCCGATTCCAAAACCGACTCATGCTCAATCGCGGAAACTATAATTTTCGGTTTTTTAAAGCGCGCCAAATTTTTCGCTTTTAAAAACACCCCCTTAATCGCCAGGTTGTTGGCCTCGGTCGCGGAGGAAGTAAAAACTATCCGGTCATGCTTTGTGCCGAGGGCATTCGCAACCAATTCCCTCGCGCTATCCACGGCCGAAATGGCGTCCTGCCCGAAGGAGTGGAGGCTCCCGGGATTGCCGAACTTGTCCGAAAAAAACGGAAGCATTGCGCGCAAAACCGCCGGGTCAACCGGGGTGGAAGCGGCAAAATCAAAATAGTAACGCTTCATATACTAAGAATAGTACACCGGGGATTAGACTAAAGTCGCGTTTTCCCGGGTGGGCGAAAAGAGAACCTGCTGCATTTCGCCGGTCTTTTTGTTCGGCACAAACAATTTCTTTTCTTTCATATAAATATCGTAGAGCTGTTTGGTTAACTCCACGTCTTTAAGACAATATTCTTTTAGCTCATCAATCCTCCCCTCGTCGTACAGGCCAATAGCTTCCGAGCCGTGACGGGTTTTTTTGACACCCAAGTTGGCCTCGGCGAGCCGGGAGAGCGAAATGCGCCCGCCGGTCACCATCTCTATCTCGTGCAGTAAATCCACCCGGTCCTTTTTCCAGAGATCCAGGTTGGCGCGGTTCAATTTCTGGAAATAAATATTTAAAACCGGAACGTCGTAGCGGTTGGAAGAAAAACCGATGATACGGGAGGCTCCGGCAAAAAGTTCCGCCAATTTATCCATTTCGTTTTCTTCGTAGCAAAAATATTTATCTTGGTCGTAGGAATAAACTCCGACCACGGAAATTTTCAGAGCTTCAAAATTATCCCAACCCACGTTCGGAGAGGTAAAAAAGTTCTGGGTCTCTATGTCGAAAACTAGTGTGTCCATCCAGTTAGAAGCAGATCGCAATCCGGCGATTTGCACACTTGGCGACTTTTTTATTACTTGTTCTTATTTTCATATATTTTTAAAGTATTCTGCGCGATCGCGGCTTCTAACGGGATCCATTAAGATGTGTGTCTGTCGGCGACCGAAGAGGCCGCGTAACTCAGCGGCTTGGTGCGGACTTCAAAATTGTGAGCACGGATTAATCCGACCACCTCCTGCATCATCGCCTTGGTCGGCCCGTTTTCGCCTATGTCCGCGTGAACTTCAAAATCCCAATTCAAATTTGTGCCGGAAGTTATTTCTTTAAGCGCCAAAAGTAAATTTTTTGCCATGTCCAGGGAAATTACCACTTCCTGGATAATCCTGTCGCGAAGCGTATGAAACCGGCCGAGGGTGAACCTTCTCCAAAAGTAACGTCCGCCGTTTCCGACGCGGTGCACGACTATCGCCGTAACAAAGTCAGCGTATTTATCGGTAATGAGCTCGGAGTCGGTTCCGATGGTTATCTTATAATGCCTCGCGGGTTCCGCGAGCATAAACGCCAAAATCTCCGCGACAACCTCTCTCGCGGTTATATCTCTGCCGGCGGAACTTTTAAAAGTCGTTTCCACCCCCGTACTGTACGCCCTCGCGCCGAAATGAGTCAAGGATTACGCCCTCTCGTTTAAGAGGGACGGCTCTCCCTTTCTCCTGCGG
>JAVHQZ010000039.1:0-3470 GCA_036171415.1 Minisyncoccota bacterium
TCCATTCAGCCAAGGATAAATTAAAATCCGCCAGGAGGCAAGAAAAAACCCCGCGCATGGCGGGGCCTTCGGGCAGAAACTATTTGGATTCTGCCGGGCGGAAGGAGTCTATTAAAAGTCCATGTCCGGGAAAAGAAAACGGGCAGCCAACGGTCGAGATGGTGCTCTTGCTCACAATTTGGATTTCATGGGAAGAAGAGTCCGGGAAAACCACTTCCCAGTGAGCCTCGTCCGCTTCGCCAACGATCTTGACCCGTTCATAGGTCGTTCCGGGCAAATCCCGGTGGATGATGCAGGCGTCCTGCCGTCTGGAGTATTCGTCGGAGGAACAGGAGGAGAGGGTGAAAACCGTGGCTATCGAAAGAATTACCCCACAGAATACCTTCATGGAGCGCTCCAAAAAGAAAATAAGCTATTTGCACTTTAATCCCGGTTTAGGCCCCAAGTCAATTGACTCGGGGCCTATAAAAGCATAAAATTTCCGTGGTTCTCTAATTTTGAAAGGAGCGGAAATGACTCATGGGTACAAGAGGCCTACCGCCGCCGAGCACGCGGCAAGGCTTACGCACGAAAACGCGATTCACGTCCGTCTGACCGGGGGAATGGTGGAGGAAAAAAATCTCCGGATGGCAGTGGCTTATTTTCACAAAGGCGCGGGGGCAACCCTAGAAAAACCCTGTTGCGAACACGCCTGGGCAAGTTTGCTCCGGGAGACCGGTTATGCTCCGACCGCTACGCCAAGTTCTTTTTGCGGCAATTTCCGCCACTGTTAGCCGTTCGCCCCCTAAACGCATTCGCGTCGGGGGCTTTTTTATTAGGGAAAGTTTATAATTAAGCCATGGACGGCATTGAATCAATCCGGAAATACGTGCGGGCGGCAAACTATATTTCCGCGGCGCAAATATACCTGCAGGAAAACTTTTTCTTGGAAAGAAAGCTCTCTTACGACGACATAAAGCCCCGGCTTTTGGGCCACTGGGGGACATGCCCGGGCATAAATTTTGTCTACGCCAATCTTAACTATCTCGTAAAAAAGCACGGAGCGGAATTTATGTTTGTTTTGGGCCCCGGCCACGGCTTTCCCGCGCTTCAGGCGAATCTATATATAGAGGGGACTTTGGGTAAATATTATCCGGAAGCGACGCGGGATTTAAAAGGGTTTGGTTACATCTGTAAAAATTTCAGTTGGCCATACGGGTTTCCTAGCCACTCCAATCCCGGAACTCCTGGTGTGATTCTGGAGGGCGGGGAGCTCGGTTATTCACTTTCTACTTCCTACGGCGCGGCGCTGGACAACCCCGAACTTATCGTCGCCTGCCTCGTCGGCGACGGGGAAGCGGAAACCGGACCGACCGCAACGGCTTGGCACATAAATAAATTTATTGACCCAAAAATTAACGGAGCGGTTCTGCCGATACTGCACCTGAACGGCTACAAAATTTCCGGCCCGACTATTTTCGGCCGGATGACCAACAAAGAACTTAAATCTCTTTTCTACGGCTACGGCTATGAGCCCTACATAGTAGAGGGGAAAGACCCGTACAAAAAAATGGCTAGGGCGATGGAGGAGTGTTACCAAAAGATCCGCGCGATCCAAAAACAAGCCCGCGAAGGAACGGAGACGGCAACTCCGCCGCGTTTCCCGATGATAGTTTTAAAAACGTTAAAAGGATGGACCGGCATAAAAAAATTAAAAGGCCAGAAGATTGAGGGTAACTGCCTTTCCCATCAGGTTGTCGGGCCGAACGCCAAAACCGACCGGACGGAACTTCATGCGATTGAGAAATGGCTCCACGCATATAAATTTGAAGAGCTTTTTAATCCGGAGGGATTTAGCGAAGAAATAAAAAATTTGGTTCCGGAACCGAAACTTCGAATGGGGGACAGCCGGCACGCAATGGGCGGGGAGGGAGTGATGAAAGAGCTTAACTTGCCGTCCGCGGAAGAATTTGCCGAGGATGCCGCGCGGCCGGGAACCATCGGTTCCTCGAGCATGCGCCGGGCAGGACTTTTCCTTAAAAAAACTTTTGAGCTGAACCGTGAACATAAAAACTTCCGTCTTTTTTCTCCGGACGAAACCTATTCCAACAAGCTGGACGAAGTTTTTAAAACTACGGCGCGCGGTTTTGTTTATCCGATTGAAAGCTGGGACAAGGATCTTCGCTCCGATGGGCGGGTAATCGAGATGCTTTCCGAACACACTCTCCAAGGGCTTTTTGAAGGATATATCTTAACCGGCAGGCACGCGGTTTTCGCCTCCTATGAAGCGTTTATCCAGATAGTTTCGAGCATGGCCGACCAGTATTCCAAATTCTTGCATGCCGCGAGAGAGATTTCCTGGCGCGGGGATATTCCTTCTTTGAATTACATTCTGACTTCCTCCGGCTGGAGGCAGGAACACAACGGTTTTTCCCATCAAAATCCCGGATTTATCCATGAGATTTTGGACAAGCCGGGAGATTTTAGCCATGTTTATTTTCCTCCGGACGGGAATAGCACCCTTGCCGTTTTGAAGAAATGTTTGAGTTCCAAAAAAGAAATAAACGTTATTGTCGCCGGGAAGACGCAGGAGCCGAGATGGCTCACTCCGGCTTTGGCCGAAGAAGAGTTGGAGCGCGGGGTAATGATTTGGGATTTCGCGAGCGACGAGAATCCCGACATCGTGTTTTCGGGAGTTGGAGACTACCTGACCAAAGAATCTTTGGCGGCGATAGATATCGTTAAGCGCGAAGCTCCGGAGATAAAAGTGCGTTTTGTGAACATCTTAGAGCTGACCCCTTTGGGTATCGGCAATGTAGGGCTCCGGGATGGCGGCGATCACTTTGACGACTATTTCACCCACAACAAACCGGTTATTTTTAATTTCCACGGCTACCCGAATACTTTAAAGCAAGTGCTTTTTGACGAGCAGGATGGAAGCGGACGTTTTTCCGTGCACGGTTACCGCGAACACGGCTCGACTACCACGCCCTTTGATATGCATGTCCGGAACCAAACCAGCCGTTTTGACCTAGCGAAAGAAGCATTCCTGAAAATGGGCGCGGGTGGAGTAATGAGCCGAGATAAGGCAGCCGACCTTGCGCGGAAGTACGAACAAAAATTGGAGGACCACGGGAAATATATCCGGAAATACGGAGTTGACCCGGCGGAGATTGAAAACTGGGTTTGGAATAGAGCCTAGAATGCAGCGCTCAGAATTTAGAATAAATACAAAACCACGTGCATGAATATAAAAATTATAGACAACAAAATAGCTGAATCGGAGCTTCGAGAAATTGCTAAAGATTTTTACGGGGAGATGGTAAAAGGGGTGGTGGATATTGAGCGCGAGATTCTTGCCATGGGTGGAGAGTATCATATGGATGCAAATGTTGTACTTGGTGAGAACGGCTCAAAACAGCAGGACGTCTGGGGTTTCAATTGGTATTTTGATAAAGATGGAGATGGGCGGATTGAGTACATTTCGCTTA
>JAVHQZ010000040.1:0-13455 GCA_036171415.1 Minisyncoccota bacterium
TAATTTTACGCGACCCTCTGGTAAAGTCGGGTTGCACGGCGGAATAGCTGAGATTCGGCTCACTCTTGAAGCTCGCGTTCGGGTCGGATTTCTGGGCTTTAATTATTAGCCATTTTTTCACGTCCGCCTCGCGGAAGCCCACCGCGGAAAGAGTCGCCTCGCCCAAGACCGAGAAATTTCCTTGCGCGTCCGAAGCCGGATCAACCGTCAGCTTGCTTATGTTGAGGCTGGTTGCCCCGTCCAAAATTTTCAGATCCTCGGACCCGGAGTTAAAAAGGCCACTGCCAAAAATAGATTTCAATATTTTGGTCGTTTTATCTTTGGCCGAAGCGATGTCCGCCGCGGTCGGGGTCGGACGGACTCCGACGAAACCTCCCGTAAGCTGCGCGTCCAATGATCCATAAAACCCGTCGAACTTCGGTGTTCCCTTAAATCCCGGGATGGAGAGCCTGGGCATCGGCCCGATGTTATAGTCCGCGCCGGGCTTATCCGCGATGACGTCCGCGATTAAACTTGAAGGAATTATTTTCCCGTCCTGAATTTTCGCTCCCGGAACGATTATCTGGCTCACCAATCTCACGACGATTCCTTCGGGAGACTGGAACCTGGTAGTCGCGACCAGCGTCTGAGGCTGGGAGCTGTAAGCGTTTATTACGTTTATTTTGCCTTTGGATTTTTCCGAAACCTGAGATTTCCCGGAAGCCGGGAAAAGCTGGGTAGTAGTTTTTTTATTCGTCAAAACGCTCGCCGGTATGGCCGCGGAGGAAACATCTGTCGCATTTTTTAAAGCGGTAATTCCCGAAACGTCCTGCCACGGGGTGTTCTTCATCTGGACGGTTATTTCCGCGCGGGCGAAAAACCGTTCGCCTCCGAAATAAATAGCCCCCAACACCGCGATGAGCGCCAAGACCGGAAGAAGTTTTTTACCTCCTTTCTTCGGCGATCCGGATTCCCTCGCCTCCACGCGAACAGACCCTTGGGGCGGCTCCGCCGTCCGGTTTAAAACATTTCCCCTTCCTTCTATTCCCCGCACCTCTTCCTCTATCCCATGAACCTCTTCTTCAACCTCCTGAAGCTCTCCTTCTATCTCGTTCAAAAGGACCGGTTTCTTTATTTCTTTCCGGCTCGGAACGGGAGCGGCCGGTTTATCCTGGGTCTTGCCTTTTTTGGCGCGGGATGCTTTGGCCGTTTTCGGAGAAACAATATCCGAAACATGGCCCGGCCTTCCATTCCTAAAAAGCGGATGGATAGAGGCGAAACTGTTCGCCTCGGCAAGCGCCAAAACGTTTTCATCCACCGACTCTATGGCAATCTCTTTATCCAGCTCCGCGGAGGCTTCCCTTAAAATTTCAAAGTTTTTTACCTGTTCTCCGAAAGAAGACTCCCTGGGAACGACGAGGGTTATCTCCGTATCTTCGGCGTCTTCTATTTTTTTTATAACCGATTTAACATCCTCGGTTTTTGTAACAATTATTTTTATCATCCTTTATTTACATAAAAAATCAGCTTATAAGCCAATGAATGCGGCGGCGCAGAGAATGGTTTACCTGCCCGTCGCTACTATCATAATAGCATTCCAAGAAAGGCGCGAGGTGTGCAAAAATCTCCCGCTCCGGAAGTTTCGCTAGGCGCTTGTCCAGTTCAAACCCGACTTCCGAAAAAATCTCTTTCATCGGGAACTCCATGAGAGTAATTCCGGACTGCCGCTTCGGGAATGAAACAGGGAGAGGCAAGTGGGTCTTCAAATACACCGTTCCTTTGGCCCCGGCTCGCTTCAGCGCCCGGAATAGCTCGTTCATCTCGGATTTCCATATCTTTTCGAATTGGACCCGGAGTTTCGGGGATAGATTGTCAGTGAGATATTCTCGGTAAACCATTCCGGCCATCTCCCGGTCTATATTCCAGAGCTCCTCAAGCCGCACGAAAAATCTGGCCGGCGACCAGCTGATAAGCCTTCTTCTTAAAATTTCTTTGCCCTTCAGGTCGTAGTCCAAAAGACGGGCTCCCCCGCTCTCGTCGAATTCCAAAAGGGACATTTTGTCCTTGCCGATTTTTTTTAAGGACATCAGCTCGGATTTGTCGTGAACCGTGAGAAATGCGGAATTTTTAGCGTAAAGAACCGGTTGAAGCACGTTGAAAGCGGCACGGGTGGTAAACAACAGTTCCAAAAATCCGTTTATCTCCCGGCTTCGGTGCCCTAGGGGCGAACTCACGGAGCTTCCATCAGCGCGGTACGCGAAAGGCCTGGCCTCTACTAATATAGTGTCCAGTTCATTAACCCCGAGCTCCTCGGATACTTCCCCTCTTAACTCTAAAAATATTTTTTGAACCAATTGCGCCAAAAAATTTTCCAATTCCGTCGCTTCAAGTGGTGCCATGGATGAGCCGCGCACAAAACGGAACGGCACGACGCGCACGGCGCCGAGCGACGGATGCAAAGTTATGATTGCGGTTACATTTTTGCTCTGGAGCGGATCCAAAAACTTATAGGAATGCAGCTTCTCCGCAAGACGCTCCCAGTGCAAGCCTTTATTTTTATCCACGCCCAAGAGCAAGCTCTCGGATCCGTCTTGGCGGATATGGAAAATCATAAATTTTTCACGTGGAGAAAAGATTGCCACGATTTAATTGTAGCCCCAGTGAGATATTCACGCAAAATACTTTTTTATCTCACGGGGCTACCCCATGAGATGGCTTGCCTATCTCATTCGGGGTAGCACTTGTTAAAATTATTCCGGAATTCCCCGGATGCGCCTAACCCGCTTGCTACGGCCGGAGATTTTTTATGGATTTATATGATTTCAAATAATTTTCAAATTCGGATATTCTTTCCGTAATTTATTTTTCTCCGCGGAGGTGAGGCCGTTAAGGTAAAGGTCGCCGCCGACGCTCTCCGGCAATTTAAGTCCTTCCGCGGAGGTGAGACTGCTAAGGTCAAGGTAGCCGCCGACGCTCTCCGGCAAGTTAAGTCCTTCCGCGGAGGTGAGGCGCTCAAGGTAAAGGTCGCCGTAATGAAACAGAATATCTCCCCTTAGGGCTTCTTTTCGGGTAGTGCTGATTTTTTCCTTGGGGATATCAAGCGTCGTAGACAAGTCGGTCTTCATATCTCTCCCCGCCAAAAGTTCTCCTATCCTCGGGTCTCTTTGGTAGCCGAAACCCTCAATTTTGGAGTCAATTTCATAGAGAAAGCGGAGGTCGTCTTTCCCGGGTTCTTTGCCCGATTTGGTTTTCTTTTCGAGCTCGGTCAGGCGCTTCATATCCGCGGTCTTCTTTTCGTAGGCCTTGCCGTCGGGGAACTGCTTTAGCTTCTCCTGAACCACGCCTCCGATGTAGGGGTCGAGGTTCTGGTCGGGGGCGATGCCGCGGACCTGACCGATAACATTACCGTCCATCTGAATGGCTGCTCTGGGGATTTTGGGTTTGCCGCTTTTGTCTAGGGAGTAATAGACGTAGAAATCTCCACGCTGAAAATACACTCTAGCGGTAGATTCACCGGCCACGCACCAGCCGGTGGCGTGGCCCTGGAGGGACTCCACGAGCGGCATATGGTCGGAATTCTGCTCGTATTTGACCCACTCGCCCCGGACATTTTCCAGGGATTCCTTGGACTCGGGAGCGACCTTCTCGATGGCGAAGGCGTAAAGCTTGCCGAAGTTCTCGCCTTGGAGGAGTTTTTGGAACTTTTCTTTGTCTTCGGCTTCGAGCCGGGAAAGGTCGATGCCCTCGCCTTTGTATTTCTTTTCGAGTACATCCAAAACGTAAGCCAGGGCTTCGCGGTCCAGGTCCGGGAAGGGCTTGGTCGTGCCCCTGGAACGGTTGGTAAACTGCTTCTTCTCTTTGTCGTATTCGCCTAAGGAAAGAATGCTCCTGATGGCGTAGTATTTGAGCCAATCGGGATAGGCGGCGTCTTTGGAGGTAAGGTAGTCCACCCAGTTGTCGAGAGAACTCTCCTGATCGGCGATGATGACTTCGGTCAGCTGTTCCCTTTGTTCCCGGCCGATTTCCACCTCCCCGTGGCCCTGTTCGCGCATGATGCGCTTCTGATTTTCAAAATAGCCTTCCGGGATTTCTTCCGGCTTGATGACGAAATTCTTGTGCAGAATGGTTTTGACCAGTTCCAGATTCCTTTCTTTGCGGTCAAAATCCGGGTGGCCTTCCAGTTCCTTGGGCTCAATTATATTCCGGAGACGGTCCAGATAGCTTTGGATACGGGCTTCCGGGTCGTTTGCAATATTCTCGCCGGTTTTCCGCTCTTCCCGCTTTACGGCCGCTTCCACCTCCGGAGCGTTATGCAGGTCGTATTTCTTTTTGAGAAAGTTGTTTTCCATTCTTGCTTGCTAAGATTTTAACTATTATTTATCGAAGTGTCCATTTTTGCTTAATACCATATATGGTATTAAGCGGATGGCCGGTTTATTTTAAAACTATACTCAGCTCCTTTTTTAAAACCCGGGCAATTTTTCTGATTTTCTTTATGGTTAAATTGTGCCTGCCGGTCTCAACCCTGCCGATGGAACTTTGGGTTGTATCCACCAGTCCGGCTAACTTCATTTGGCTGATTCCCAAAGATTTCCTTGCCTTGGCGATATCCTTGCCCAATTGCGCGCAGAACGGATCCGGCGCGATCCTTGAACGGCTCTTTATTTTATTTCGCAACAATTCGTTTTCTCTTAGGTTCTTCGCCCGCAAACGCTTCATCTTTTCCCCAAATTTTCCGGGCTGATAGAGAGGCGGCATTTCTCGATTATACCATATATGGTATAGAAGATAACCATATTGGCCTTATTGAAAAAATGATCGGGGTTTTTCTCTCGGCTAACCTTCCACCGTGGCGCGGATGCGCCGGACTCCGGAGGCAACCGCTTCTTCCTTGGCGATTTTAAATTTACCTACTTCGGCGGTATGCGTTACGTGCGGGCCGCCGCAAAACTCCTTGCTCCAAGCCGTGGCCAAATCCTTACCGATATAATATACATTTACGGGGTCGGGATATTTTTCCTTGAAGAAAAACAATGCGCCGGTTTTCTCCGCTTCCGCCTTGCTCATCACCTCTTTATTGACCGGCAAGTCTTCGGCAACTTTTCCGTTTACCAAATCTTCCACTTTTTTGAGCTCCTCCGGAGTTACTTTCCTGGGGAAAGTAAAATCAAAACGGGTACGCTCTACGGTTATGTCCGACCCTGCCTGGTGGACGTCGCTCCCCAATACTTCGCGGAGCGCCCTCTGAAGCATGTGCGTCGCGGTATGAAGCCTGGTCACTTTTTTAAGCTCTTCTTCGCTCCCCGCTTTTAGTTCGCCGGTGTCCAAGATGAGCCCGTGTCCGCCAAATTTCTTTTCTCCTCCGGCCCGGGAAATCTCCTGATGTTTTTTAATTTCTTCGTCTAACTTCGTGCGAAATTCCGCCTCGTCAAATTTATATTGACGCTCTTCCAAAAGCTCGCCGATAACTTCGAGAGGAAATCCGTAACTTTGGTATAGGTCAAAGGCATCGGCGCCGATTTTCTGTCCTTCTATTTCCGAACCCTTGGCGGCAGGGTAACGTTTATCAAACGCCTTAAGCCCTTTTTCGAGCGTTAAGCTGAATTTCTTAAACTCCGTCCTAAACTCATCGGCAATCGCCCCGGAATTTATATTCAATTCCAAATAAAATCCTCCGTACTCTTTTATAATCGCGGAGATATAACCCAATAAATCTTCGAGGACCACGGGCGAACCCAAGCGCTTAGAGTGGACCACTAGTCTCCTGATGAGTCTCCGCAAAATATAGCCCCTTTCTTTGTTGGAGGGTCGGACGCCGTCCGCCAAAAGGAAAGTGCTTGCCCGAAGATGGTCGGCGACGATGCGCTTCGAGCGGACGTCTCCCGGGAGTTCGAGAAGTGCATTAAGCGGTTTTGCGAATAAATCCGTATCAAAAATTGTCTCCTTCTTCTGTGCCACCATAACCAGACGCTCCAGTCCCATTCCCGTGTCCACGCCCGGAGTCGCGAGCGGTTCGAGCTTCTTGCCTGAACTGCCGGAATTAAGCTCTTCCCTTGAGCCGTTGAAATAAAATTGGTTGAAAACAACATTCCAAATTTCAATATCCTGACCCTTGGCATTTTTGCAATAAACTTCCGTAGTCGGTCCGCAGGGTCCCGCCGAACCGGTCGGTCCCCAAAAAACATCGTCCATCCCCTGCTCCACTATTTTTATATTGGGGTCCAAAGACTTCCAGATTTTTATGGACTCTTCATCCTTAGGCACGCCGATGCTGGCTTTCCCTTCAAACACGGTTACATAAGTAATCGGCAATCCCGTTACTTTGGTTATAAACTCGTGGGCGTATTTGATGGCCTCCTCTTTGAAATATCCGCCGAACGAAAAATTGCCGAGCATCTCAAAGAAAGTCAGGTGCGACTCGTCGCCTACGGATTCAATATCCGAGGTGCGGAAAGATTTTTGCACCGATGCGGTGCTCTTCGCGCCGAAATCTTTTACCGCGTCCGCTTCCCCCGTGTAATATTTCTTAAATTGTTGCATGCCGGCGGTCGTTAAAAGCACCGACGGATCATCCGGAATCAAAGACGAAGAAGGCACGATAGCGTGCTCATTCTCTTTCATATAATCCAGAAATTTTTGCCGAATTTCAGCCGAAGTCATGCTAGATGCCTTGTTCAAACCCTTCGAGAGCTTTTGCCTTGCTGTGTTCGCGGATTTTTTCCAAGGCCTTGGCTTCAATCTGGCGGATGCGTTCGCGGGTCACGCCGAAAACTTTACCGACTTCCTCAAGCGTGTGCTGCATGCCGTCTTCCAAACCGAAACGCATATTCAAAATCTTTTGTTCCCGTTCGGAAAGGTCCACGAGAATTTCTTTGATGAGGTCTTTTAAAAGCGCGCGGGAAACGGCCTGATCCGGAGTAACGTTTTGTTCGTCTTTAATGAAGTCCGCGAGAACGGAGTCCTCTTCATCGCCCACCGGCTGTTCGATAGAAAGAACTTCCTGAGAAATCTTCTGGATGTGTTCTACTTTTTCCACGTCTACTCCCATCTCCGCGGCGATTTCCTCCGGGAGCGGGTCACGGCCCAATTCCTGGATAAGCTGGCGGCGGGTCTGCGCGTATTTGGAAATAGTTTCCACCATGTGAACCGGAATACGGATAGTGCGGGATTGGTCGGCTAAGGCGCGGGTAACGGCCTGGCGAATCCACCAAGTCGCGTAAGTAGAAAACTTAAAGCCTTTGCGATAGTCGAATTTTTCCACAGCCTTAGAAAGTCCGATGTTCCCCTCCTGTACTAAATCTAAAATGCCCAAGTTCGGGCTGCGATTCACGTAACGCTTGGCGATGGAAACCACCAAACGTAAGTTTGCCTTAATAAGCTTCTGGCGGGCCTCCTCGTCGCCTTTTTCCGAACGCTTGGCGAGTTCGCGCTCTTCGTCTTTGGTCAGAAGCGGAGTTTTGCCGATTTCTTTTAAATAAAGCTGGACCGCGTCGGGAAGGTCGGATTCCAAACCGATGTCTTCCTCTTTGGCTTTTTCTCCGGTCTCGGAGATATCGATTAGGCCGCTCGTTTCTATAACTTTGATATTCGCTTTCTCCAGCCGTTCGTATATATCATCCAAAAAATCAACGTTCTTTTCTATATTCGGAAAGTAATAAAGCAATTCGTTATCCGTCACAAATCCCCGCGCCCGTCCGCGGGTTATGAGTTCGGCCAAGGCCGCTTCATTTATCTGCAGCTCTTTTTCTCTCTTCGGGCTTAACTTTTCCTTTTTCTTCTGGCCTACGGATACCTTTTTAAGGGCTTTTTTGGTCTTTTTCGGGGCTTTCTTGGCGGTGACCTTCTTTTTTGCGGTCTTTTTGGCCGGCTTCTTCCCTTTAAGCTTTTTAACCATATTGCGCTTATTTTATATTGTTTTGTGGGTTTTGTATATCCCCACACCTATGCGTAGGTGTGGGGATATACCCGAACCAATACTTAGGAGAGCGACTGAATCTCTTTAAGAATTTTCTCCACGCCCACCTCATCCCCTTTGGCTTCCGCCTCCTTTATACGCGCCGTCAGCTCATTTCGTTTCAATTTCAAAAATTCCTGCCTAAGAGAGACTTTCAGTTCTTCAATCTCTTTCTCCTCCATCGGTTTTGACGCCAAAAGTACCATATTTATGAATGCATCCTGTTCCGGTTTTTCGGAACGGCGCCCTCCCAACTTCAAAATTCCCAGGGCGTCTTTCGTCGCCGGGTCCAGGTAGCTCGCGACGTCGTCCAGAAAGTCACAATTGTTTTTTTCGTACGCGGCGCCGAGCAAATCCTGACCGATGCGCTCCCAGCGGGAATATTTTTTCTCCGGTATCTTCGCGGCTTCCCCGGCAAACCGCTCCAACGCTGGCGCAGTTTGGATTTTCTCCATTTCTTCCCGGAGAGATGACTCGCTTTGCTTCGCGTGATTCGCGAGTTCTTTTAACCAATAATCTTTTTCGACGGGCGAGGCGACGCTTTTTATTTTATTCAAAAGCAGACGCAAAGCTTTCATGTCGGACATTTTCATAACATCCACCTTCCCCTCCGGGAGATAGCGCCTGAAAAATACCTTAAAGGCCGGTTCGGCTTCAGTTATAGCCTTCATTAGCCCCGTCGGATCTTTTTCCGCCGCGTCCGCCGGGTCTTTTACCCCTTGGAGTGTCACAACCTTAACTTGCATTCCGCCCGCCTCCGCCAAATCCACCGCCCGCTCCCCGGCCGAGAAACCGGCTTCGTCGTTATCGAAGCTGACCAAAAGCTCCTGGGCGATTTTCCGTAACGCCAAAATATGGTCGGGGGTAAGCGCAGTGCCCGAAGTTGCGACAACATTTTTTACACCCGCTTGATAGCTCATCAACATATCCATCTGCCCCTCCACCAAAAACGCCTTACCGGAATCGCGGATGCCCGGCTTGGTTTTCCAAAATCCGTAAAGGAGTTTGGACTTATTAAATATCGCCGTCTCCGGACTGTTTATATATTTACCCATATCCCCGGTATCGAGTTGCGGTAAAATCCTGCCGGTGAAACCGACGGCTTTTCCGAGATGGTTATGTATCGGAAACATTATCCTTCCGCGGAAACGGTCGTAATAACTCCCCCGCTCGCTTTTGCCTATAAGCCCGGCGCGCAAAATATCCGCCGGGTCGTAGCCTTTCTTCATAAGATGCGTCGCCAGTGAATCATTATCATTCGGTGCGAAACCAAGTTCGAAATCATTTATTATTTCCGGTTTCAGCCCGCGGCTATTTAGATATTCTTGGGCGACCTTCGCGGTTTTAAGCTGTGCCATAAAAAATTGCTTCGCCTCATCCTGGAGCTCATATAAAAGCCCGAAAACTTTGTATTCTCGGGGCTCCACCCGCCGGAGTTCTATCCCGGTTTTCTCCGCGAGAATTTTGAGCGCTTCTCCGAATTCCAGATTTTCGTACTTCATGAGAAACGCAAAAGAGTCGCCGCCAAGCCCGCAGCCGAAACAGTGCCAGGACTGACGCTCGGGAGAAACCATAAACGACGGCGTCTTTTCATTATGGAAAGGACACCTGCCTTTAAAATTTTTGCCCGCCTGAGTGAGTGGGATATACGCGCGCAAAAATTCCACTATATCCAGCTTCTCTTTAATTTGTTGGACAGCTCCTTCCATTGGCTCCATTTTAGAGCTAAAACCCCCGGCTCACAAATTTGTTATGATGTATAGGCACATGGAGATGCTAAGCGTAAAAAACCTCACGGTTAAATTCGACGATGTAACAATCGTAGACAATATCAGTTTTGACATTCAAAAGGGTGAATCCCTAGCCATAATCGGCCCGAACGGCTCCGGAAAAACCGTCCTTTTAAGGGCGCTCGTAGGCTTCCTGCCGCACGAAGGCATAATTACATGGGCCGACTCGGCGCACATTGGCTACGTCCCCCAGAAAGTGGACTTGGACCGCAAAATCCCGATGAGTGTTTCAAACCTTTTGCACGCCAAGGCCGCGCTTCTGAATATTAAGAAGGCGGAGGTTGGCAAAATAGTGAAAAGCGTAAATTTGTCTCCGAAAATTTTGACCGAACCCATTGGCCATCTCTCAAGCGGCCAGCTCCAGCGCGCGCTCATAGCCTTCGCGCTTTTGGGGCACCCGAACGTGATACTTTTTGATGAACCGACGGCGAGTATGGATGCGCCCGGCGAAGAACAAACCTACGAACTCATCCACCGCCTGCAGGATGATTTTGACGTTACGCCTATCGTTGTCTCCCACGACCTTTCTTACGTTTATAAATACGCGACCCAGGTCCTCTGCATAAACAAACAGGGGCTTTGCTTCGGCGAACCCCGCTCGGTTCTCACACCGAAAGTTCTCGAAAAACTTTATGCCACTCCCGGCGGATTCTACCATCACGCGCACGAGGCCGAACACGAAAAAACTCACGCCCACCACGCGGAAGAACATCACACCCATGCCACTTAACCTGGATATTTATTCCATAATCCTCGCCTCGGGTGTCGCGATTGTCTCCGGCTTTGTCGGCTGTTTTGCTTTGATGAAACGGATGAGCCTGGCGGGAGATGTTGCCTCGCACATCGCATTGCCCGGTATCGGCATCGCGCTTTTGTTAAAAATAAATCCGGTCTTCGGCGCGACGGCCACTTTGATTCTGGGTATGCTTCTCATTTGGCAATTGGAAAAGAAAAGTTCACTGGCGACCGACACGGCAATCGGCGTAGCCTTTACCGCCGCCATAGCCTTGGGCGTACTTCTTACCCCGCGAGAGGACCTCTTGGACACACTCTTCGGGACGTTCCCCTCCACCACTCCTGCATCATTTATAATCAGCGCGGTATTTATAATTGGCGCGGCGCTCACCATCTTCGCCCTACGCCACAAACTTCTTATCAGCATATTTTCCCCGGAACTCGCTACTTCGGCGAACGTAAATGTGAGCCTCACGAACCTCATCTATTTCATGATTTTTGCCCTGACCATACTTTTGGGCATCCAGTTTTTGGGCACGGCGCTCGTGGGCGCCATGATTATCGCCCCGGCGGCTGCCTCAAGGCAGATAAGCTCATCTTTGGGCTCATTCCTCTTCTTATCGGCGCTCTTCGGCGTCGCCTCGGTAATTTCCGGATTCTTTATCGCCGCAAGCTACGGCCTGACGCTCGGGCCGACCATAATCGCGGTCTCCGCCGTAATTTTCGGACTCACTTTGCTGGTCGGTAAAAAATAATTTGGAGCGGGTAACGGGAATCGAACCCGTGTCTAAACCTTGGGAAGGTCTCGTTCTGCCACTGAACCATACCCGCCTGCACTAAAGCTTCGGCGGGCAGGCCCGCTAGCTTCACGAGTATCTCTATCTTAGCGAGCTAAGCGACTAAAATCAAAAAATTTCCCTGCGGCCTCGCTGCCAAGTATAATAATCTTATGGAAATCGCCCTTATCGCAGTAACAGTTGTTGCCCTTGCCGTAGCGGCTTTTGCCGTTTTTAAACTTACCGACAAAAAGCCGGTCGAGCAGGACAGCCAGGGCATGCTCCTTCTCCAAAGCCGGATTGAGGCCCTGACTCAGGCGATGGACGCGAAGCTCGGCGAGTCCACCAAGGTAGTCCACGGAGATCTCCTGGAAAGCAGAAAAATAATTCAGGAAATAACCAGAGAGCTAACCCGCGTCGGTCAATCCCAAAAAGAAATTGCCGGGGTCGGCGAACAATTGCGGAGCCTCCAGGATATTCTGAAAAACCCCAAACAGCGCGGAGTGCTCGGCGAATATTATCTTGAGTCCGTTTTAAAAAATGTTCTGCCTCCGGATGTCTATAAACTCCAATATCCTTTCAGCAACGGCGAGATAGTGGATGCCGTAATCTTTACAAAGCACAATACGAAAGAAGGAATAATTCCGATTGATTCCAAATTCAGCCTGGAAAACTATAACCGCATTTTGGAGGCGCAAACCAAAGAAGACCGGGAGCGCTACGAGATAGCTTTCGCGAACGACCTGAAAATCCGGATAGACGAAACTTCCAAATATATCCGCCCGCAGGAAGGGACGCTGGAATTCGCCTTTATGTTTATCCCCTCGGAAGGTGTTTACTATGATTTGCTTGTAAATAAAGTCGGCGTCATCAAGAGCAACACCGAAAATCTAATCGAATACGCGAATAAGAAAAAAGTCATGGTTGTCTCCCCCACTACTTTCTTCGCCTATCTTCAAACCGTGATGCACGGACTCCGCGCCCAAAAAATCGAAGAGTCCGCCAAGGAAATACAGTCTCAGGTTTATCAACTCGGAAAACATCTTGGCGCATACGACACTTACATGAAAAAGCTCGGCAAAAATTTGGGTACTACGGTCGGCGCGTATACGGACGCCTATAAAGAATTCGGGAAAATAGATAAAGATGTTCTGAAAATCAGCGGAGAAAAGATGGGTATTGAACCCATGGCACTAGAGAAACCTGCGACCGAAGAAATAGAAGACTGAGGCTGGGTCTGGCTTGAATTAGTTTTGAACTTGGGGGTAGAATGCGCTTAGTTAATTAATAAGTGAGGTGTTTATTTGCGCAGGCACAAAAACCGCCGAAACAAAAAACGGAGGTGGAATCTTGCCTACAGGAACCGTCAAAACCAGCGACGCAAGAAAAGCCGTGAACAAAGACGCAATGGCAGAAACGGCAAAAATCTGGGAGCCCAGAACGAACACCGGGTAGAGCTGGCGCTTATCCGCAACAAGGAGCGGCTGCCCCTCGTCTCGGGTTGCCACAACGCCTTTAAAAACGGCGAACTGGACGTCCGGGGCATAGACATCATCGTTGCCATGAAGAACGGCTTTTGCCTCCTCCTGCAGGTCAAATCCAGCGACAACGGCCTGGCCAAGCATTACGCGAGCCACCCGCTAATCCTGGCCTTCGTCGCTAGGAAGAAAATGAGCGACACGCAGATTGCGGCCGCGGTTATGAAAATCATTAAGAGACAATCCAGACTACCGTTCGGAATCGCAACCTGCTACTACGGCGGAAAGTCCCGGGAACTGAAGCGTCTCGGGGCGGACATGCTAGTGGTCCTCGAAAACGGATTTGGTCTTTTCTTAAAGAGAGAGGGGGCAACAGGCTTCGGGAGCAACGATAGAGAATGCTATCCGATGCCGGCCATCGAGATTCCCGACGCCTGGGACGCCGCGAAGCTCAACGAGGAACTGAAGAGCATTATCGAAGACCGGCGGAAGGAATTTCTCAAAACCACCGGCTTCGGCAACGAAATTTTCTAGCATAACAAAACCCCCGCACTCGCGGGGGTTCTTTTTTTTCACTTCCTTCTCTTTCTTAAAAACGTCGGGATATCCCAAACGCTGTCGTCTTCTTTTTCTTTCTTGTCATTTTTCTTGGACTCCGCAACCGGCGCCTTAGCGGGAACTTCTTTGGCCATAATGGCCGGGCTTTCCGGTTTTTCTACCTTTTCAAATTTCGGTGAAAAAAA
>JAVHQZ010000040.1:13555-16600 GCA_036171415.1 Minisyncoccota bacterium
CCATAATGGCCGGGCTTTCCGGTTTTTCTACCTTTTCAAATTTCGGTGAAAAAAATTGTTTTTCACCCATAACCCCTCCAAAAAGCGAACTCGCGGCGGAAGCGCCGTTGAACCCGGCGGCAATAAGAGTAATTTTTATTTGATGCTCTTTTAAGTTCCGGTCGTGATAGGCGCCGAAGATAATTCGGGCTGACGGGTCAACCGCCTGAGCGACAAGCTTCGCGGCCTCGTTTATTTCGCTCATCTTCAGATCTTTCGAACCGGAGATTCCCAAGATAACCCCCCTGGCTCCCTCCGCGGTGACTTCAAGGAGCGGTGAGCGCAAGGCCTCATTTACGGCTTTAACCGCCCGGTCCGCGCCGGTAGCGATAGAGACTCCGACTATAGCCGAGCCGGAATCCTGCATCACGGCTTTAACATCCGCGAAGTCCACGTTGATTATCCCCGGAGTCATGATAAGTTCCACGATGCCGGAAAGCGCGTTCCTTAAAACATCATCAATTGCCTCAAAGGCTTTTAAAACCGGAGTGTCTTTGCTGATTATGGAAAATATCCGGTCATTCGGGACAACGATGAGCGCGTCTACTTTTTCCCTTAATTTGGCCAAACCCTCCTGGGCAATTTTAGTTCTTTGCCCGCCCTCAAAGGCGAAGGGTCTCGTTACAACGGCGATTGTGAGAGCCCCGCTTTGCTTCGCCGCTTCCGCGACTATGGGGCTCGCTCCGGTACCGGTTCCTCCGCCGAAGCCGGCGGTTATAAATACGATGTCCGCGCCTTTAAGCGTTTCGGCGATTTCGGAACGGTTTTCCTCCGCCGCCTGCCGGCCGAGATCCGGATTCATCCCGGAGCCCAAACCCCGGGTCAGATTCTTGCCTATATATATTTTTTTCCGGACATCCACATGGTCCAAATCCTGGTGGTCGGTGTTTATGGCGATAAATTCCACGCCCCGGATAAAATTCCGGTTCATACGTGAAACCGCGTTCCCTCCTCCGCCGCCGATTCCCACTACTTTTATATTCGCGATGGGCTGGGTAGAAACCGTATCCCGCTTCGCCGCCTTCTGAGTTCTATTATTTTTTTTTCTTTTTTTCGCCATGATTTTTATTTTTAGGGCATGAAAGATTTGAATATTCCCCTAAGTCCTTTCCACGAGGCAATTTCCGAAAAAGAGCGTTCACCTCTGGGCTGCCAACCTTCATTGTCTGCGCCTCCGAGCAAAAGTCCAAGGCAAGTAACAAACTCCGGGTCTTCCAGGTGTTCGTCAAAGGGACTCTGGCCCTCCTTGTCCCACTTGCTTGGTTCGCCGGCAAAGCCGATTTGGCTCGCCAGTTTTAACTCGTGCTTCGCCAACTCCGTTAATCCGGGCATCTTGGCTCCTCCGCCGGTGAAGATAACTCCTCCGGCCAGGCGTCCGCTCTTGCCCCAAAATTTGAGCTCATTATTTACGAACTCCAAAATTTCCGCAAGCCGGGATTCGATTATCTCCGAAACAAAACGCCTGGAGATATTGGCCTTCGCTCCGGAAACAAACTTACCGAGCTCCACAACTTCCTTGCTTCCGACCTCGCTCGCGATGGCGTAGCCGTACTGAAGTTTCAGATTTTCCGCGTCATTCACCGGTATGCGCAAACCGACAGCCAAATCGTTTGTAATATTTCCGGCGCCGACCGGAAAAATCTGTACTCCGACAAGCTTGTTCTCTTCAAACACCGCCACACTGGTTGTCCCGAAACCGATGTCTACCAAGGCAACCCCCAATTCTTTTTGGTGGCGCGTCAAAGCGGCCCGCGCATCCGCGAGCGGATTAAAAACCAGGGCGGAGATACTCCCTCCCCCGAGCTCTATAGCGCGCATCAGGCTTTTCACGTGGGGCCCGAAGGCGTCGATTATAACGCTGTTCACTTCAAGGCGGCTCCCGGAGAGGCCCAGGGGGTGGGAAATATCCGCGACACCGTCCACTACGAACTCTTTGGTCACGTTATGAATAACCATCCGGTTCGGAGCGAGAGTTACGGCCTCGCTCGCTTTAATCGCGCGGTCTATATCGTCCTGATAAATTTCGTTGTCCGCGCGGGAAACCGCGACGATGCCGTGAGAGTGTTGAACTTTTATCTGCGGCGTGCCGATATTCGCGTAAACGCTTTTCAAAGCGGATTTATTTATTCTTTTCACCTGTTCGAGTGCCCGGCTAACCGCGGGAACCGCTTCCGCGAGATCGCAAATTGCCCCATGGCGGAGTCCCGCTCCGGGTTCTTTGTACAAAGCGCGCAAAATTATTTTTCCGTTCCTAAGTTCAGCAACTGAGACTTTCGTCGCAGAAGTTCCGATATCTAACCCGACAATAAAACGTGTCGCCATAAATTCTTTTCCAGTTTTTCCATCTTCATGGTATCACGTTTTTTACCGTGGCGGTAGCCTAAAAGGTGCAAAATTCCGTGGATTAAGAGGTAGACCAAAATCTCCGTCTTCCCCTCCGCCCAGTCGTAGTTCAGATACACTTCGCCCAAGGACCGGACCCCGTCCAAACTCGGAAACTGGGTTTTTTCGGGGAAAGAAAGCACGTTCACGTGTTGGTCCGCCCGGAGCTCCCTGCCCATCTTGGTATTCCGGACCCGGGGCAGCCCCCCGACCTTCTTGGCCATAGCCCGCATCTTGGAATCCGGAAGTAAAAAAATCTGGACGAAAGAATTTTTCGCACTCAAAGAGTGCAAAAGCTCGGCTGCCATGCGCCTCAAATAGGCCTCTGTCTTTTTCATCCCTCACCCTTAAAAGACATTTTGCCCTGCGACGACGGGGTGGTCACATAAATCTTTTTTACTAAAATTCTCATTACTTTAGACGCGGTTATAATAAGCCTCGCCACAGAAAGTCGGTCTTTCAAGGGTGAGGGACTATTTTCCAAGCTCTTCTTTTATTATCTCGGAAACAACCTTGCCGTCCGCTTGTCCCTTAAGGCGCGCCATAGTTTCTTTTATGGCTTTGCCGAAATCGGTTGCACCCGCGGCGATTAACTCCTTAACCACTTTTATTATTTCGTCCTTA
>JAVHQZ010000041.1:0-8156 GCA_036171415.1 Minisyncoccota bacterium
TGGACAAAAAGGTACGGGCTAACAGCCCGCCGTCGTAAGACGAGAGGTGCGAGCAGTGACGTCCTAGAACACGAAAGTGTTCGGACGCCCGTCCGCGCAAGCGGATTAGGGCGAATTTTCCGGGAAACCGGAGAAGTGAAACGGCTAAATCCTTATCGGATGCAAGGGTCGTACTCCAATGCAAATTGGTTTGTGCCCGCTTGAGCCAGAGAGCAATCGATGGCCCAGAGAAATGAACGTCCGAGACAGAATCCGGCTTACGTATTGCCAACAAGAACTAGATGAAAAGCCCGGCTTAAAATGCCGGGCTTTTGTTTGCCCGCCTAAACGCCTGCCTGCCTGCAGGCAGGGCGGGATTTTTCGTTGCCTATCTATGAAACCCAAGGTCCGCGGGATTATCTCCGCCGGGAATGCGCGAAACCACGCCCCCGCCTTCTTCAAATCTTTCCCTAAGCTCGCTCACCTCTTCGGCGAGCTTTACCGTCCTTGCCGCCACATCTCTCCGCTTTATCTGATATTTGGACCAGTAGTCTATGACGAGCTTACTGTCCCCGAAAATGCTTTTTTCTTCAACTTTCATCGCGTATTTAAGTGCGTACTTCAGAGCCAGCAGTTCGCCGTAGTTGTTTGTAGCCTCCGCGTGGACAACCAAATGTTTTCCGAATTTATTCAGCTTGGATATGGCGAGGACTTTGCCTAAAAGATCTTTCCTTTTTTCATCCGTCACGCTTATCTCCACGCCATCGCCCCGTCCGGTTCCCGCGTCAAAATACACCCCCACACCTAATGGCGGACGCTTCGCGGATTTCTCAAATCCGCCGTTAGGTGTGGGGGTAAACTCCCGGCTTTTGTACTTTGCCCCGCCACGCAGCCATTCGGCGGCGGCGGAATGTGAAGCAAAGGATCGATATCTGGCACCCATCACGCCCTTAACTTGCCGCTCGCATTCCGCCCAATTATCGGTTATCCCCTGCTGCTCTCTCCTCGGAATCAGATACGCGTAAAATTTAACTTTTGCCATCCCGCTAGAAAATTAAAATCGACGGCTTACTCGTCAAGACAAGGTTAAAATAAATTAGTTGCATTGGTTTTCGGATATGATATTCGCTAAATTTTCTTACGGGACTAGTTTTTTATTTTCCGCCAAGGGATATTTTTTAACCCCTTAATCAGAAAGCCGGCTGCTCCTCTATGGCCGCCTCCGCCATACTTCTCGCATATTTTCGCGACATCCGCGCCGCGCTTCCCTGATCGTAGCGAAACCCTAATCTCTCCGCCCTGAACATGCCAGATTAAACCGAACTCGGCTTTTTTATTTTCCATCAGATAATTCCCGAGTTTGCTTGAAAAAATATGCGGGGCATTGACCGCCAAGCCGCGCTTCCCCTCAAGTGTTACCCATTCCGCGAGACCGCCGAGCTCGGCGATAATATTGTCCCAGACGCTCGAAACTATCTTCCCGTCTTTGATGCATTTTTTCAAAAATTTATCGCTTTCGAATTTTTTGGCCATTGCCCCGAACAATTTGAAATTATAATTTGCCCCTTCCGAAAAATTCGCCCCGGCGAAAATCTCTTTGGCATGCGGCAATTTCCAGCGCCAAAGATCCCTGTCCTCTATGTACCGTAAAAGCCGGGGCGTAGGTTTTCCAGGATGAAAATACTCCCAAGCCACGACCGCCCCGGAATGATTTTCGGAATAAACGCTTCCCTCGGCCATGAGTTTCACCGAATCTTTTACGGTCACATGGTGGTCCAAGCCGATTACTTTTTTATTATCCCTAATCAGCTTTTTGGTAATTTCCGGAGCGTACACGAAATCAATAAAATACAGCTTTTTGCCCTTTAGCCCGGCCGGGAGCGGATTGCCCCTAAAGAGGCCGATATATTCGGCCGTACTCCCCAATTTTTTCCAAGCCGCCCAGGCTCCCCCGAAGCCGTCTGTGCAGTCGCCATGGTAGAGAACAACTATATTTTTTTTGGAACCCCGGACCAGTTTTCTTTTTTCAGTTCGCATCTAATGCGATTATACCTGGTAAGCCCTCTCCCGCCAAGAACTCAAGCATCGCTCCCCCGCCGGTTGAGACAAAGTCGAAAGCTCGGGTCAGGTTATATCTCCGTAAAAACGATACGGTTTCTCCCCCGCCGACAACGGAAAAGGCACGCTTGTTTTTGAGTATCGCCTTGCCGATAGCAACGGAGCCTTTGGCGAACCTCGCCTCTTCAAAAAATCCTACCGGTCCCGCCCAAATTATTGTTTTGGCCTTGCTGATCCTATCCGCGAAAATTTCCGCGGTAACAGGCCCGATATCAAATATACCCCTGCCTTTTTTCCTGAAATCTACCGGTAAAACGATGTTTGAAAAATTTAAAATCTTTTTCAACTCTTTTATCCGCCGCGGGTTTTTTTCCCTAAGCGACGTGCCCACATTGACCCCGGCCGAAAAAGACAATGTGTTTGCCGGCGCCCCTCCTATGAGAAATGAGTTTGTTTTACCCCTCAGATAATTTAAGACACCCAGCTTGTCATAAGCTTTGCCGCCTCCCAACACAACCACAAGAGGTTTTTTGGGCGCGCTCATAACCTTGCAAAGAATCAATATCTCCCGGGTAAGTCCGATTCCCGCGTAGCTCGGCAAAAAATTGGTAATGGCGACAACCGACGCATGGACCCTGTGAGATACGGCAAAGGCGTCGTTCACGTAGAAATCCCCGAGCGTTGCCAGACTTTTCGCGAGCGTGGCATCATTCTTTTCTTCGCCCGGCAGGAAGCGGAGGTTTTCCAAAACAAAAACAGAACCCTTCGGCGCTTTTTTAATTTCATCTTTGATTATCCGGAAATTAAAATTGCCCAGAAAAATAACTTTCTTCCCCAAGAGCTTCGCAAGTTTTTTAGCCTCGCCTCTAAGGCTTAATTTGCGCTCCACTCCGCGGGGTCTGCCCCGATGGCTCAAGATTACAATCTTGTCGGCGGTCTTTAACAGAAACTTAACCGTCGGCACCGCTGCCTCCAGCCGCCAACTGTCTTCCGAATTGAAATCCAGCCGCAAGATAGCAGTTCCTTTGAGTTTCTTCGGGTCGGTTTTTTCCAAAAACTTCATCATTTATTGCTTTAATTATGCCACAGAAAAGATGGTTGTATTTTCGAGAAGCTATCGGAATTTTGTCGGGCATGGTCTCCATTTTTGGTGGAACCGACAAAGCGAGATCGCAGTCGGCAATTTGCCGCTGGAGCAAATTGACCGACGGTTCGAGAAAATATCGCAACCATCTTTTCCCTCATTCGCGTAGACGTTTGTATATTTCCGTTTCCACCATGTCTCGCGCCATACCGTATTTCTCCCTCGAAAACTCTTTTAGCTTCTCTGTGAGCATAGGGTCGCCCTTCGGCGGGAACCCTTCGCTGAAGTTAAACGGCTTGGCCGGTTGGCCATGGATAAGTATTTTCGCGTAAGCGTTCAGGTTCGGAATATTTATAAGGTCATTCATGTCAAAAATCGGCTCAAACTGCTTGACCAAAAACTCCGCGTCCTGAACGCCCACCCGGAAAACAATTTGCGCGCCGACGTTCCCGAAAACCGAATCTCTTATCTTTTCCGTAAGCTGGGCGACAAATTGGTGGGCAATAGTAAGGTCAAGGCGGTATTTGCGCGCCTCGGAAAGAATCGTAGAAATGGAATCGGTCGTAAAATTCTGGAATTCGTCGATGTACAGATAAAAATCTCTCCGAGCTTTTTCGTCCGCTATGTCTACCCGCGACAGGGCCGCCATTAGTAGCTTGCCGGTTATAACCATGCCCAAAAGGTTGGCGTTTATGTCCCCTATCTTACCCTTGGACAAATTTATGATAAGAATTTTCCCGGAGTCCATTACGTCCCTGAAGTTGAAGGCGGACTTGGGCTGGCCGATAATCGGCCGCAGGTAGTCATTGGAAATAAAATTGCCGAACTTGGAGGTGATATAAGGAGTCATGTTCGCGAGTGAACCTTCGCCCCCGGCCTTGGCCGCTTCCTTCTCCCAGAAATCTATGACCACGGGATTTTTTATCCTCGCCAGTTTCCGTTTCCTGAATTCCGCGTCCGTGAAAATACGGGGAACCTCCACAAGCGTCGCCGGTTCATTGGGCGCGTCCTCCATAAGGAGCAGAAGGGCGTTCCTCATATATTGCTGGAACATCGGCCCCATGGACTCCTGGTCAAAAAGTTTGTCAAAGATACTTTGCATCTCGTTCACGATAAAAGTTTTCTCTTCCGGCCGGTCAAAGTTATATTCCAACATATTCAAACCCAAGGGCCGGGAGATGTCCGCGGGATTGAAATAAATTACGTCTTCCATCCTCTCCGGCGGAACGTTGCCTAGGGCTTTTTCCGCAAGGTCGCCGTGCGGGTCGATGATGGCCAAGCCTTTGCCGTTCTTAATGTCCTGAATCACGCAGTTGTTTATAAACACGCTTTTACCGGTGCCGGTTTGACCGATTATATAAACATGCCTGCGGCGGTCCTCGTCGGTTATGCGGATAGGTTTTTTCTCGCCCCTGAAGACGCTCTCGCCGATTAATAAGCCTTCCGCCGGGAGGTCCGACGGGGGCGGAGCTTCTTTGGACTTCAGCCAGTTAACGCGCGGAGTTTCCGTGGAAGAAATAGGGAAATGATAGAAACTCGCGACTTCTTCGGAATTTAAAACCATTTTCTGGCTCTCATCGAAATTCCGGAACACGAATTTATAAATTAGCGAGTTCTGATTTTTCGGCCGGACAAGTTTAAACGAATTTCCCCCGGTTGAAGAAAGCTGGTCCAGGCCGGCCGTGATACCTTCAAGCATGCTGTCGGATAGCGCCTGGATGGACGCGCTGGTTATTATCCGCGCGTTTACTTCAAAAAGCGGTTTCGCCAGCTTTGCCTGAATAATCTTGATTGCTTCTTCGTCGATTATTTTCGGCTCTTTTTCTTTTTCTGCGCTTTTCGCCGTAGTGGTCGCCTTAACCGCGGAAGAAAAATTGCCGGCGAAAACCTGCTTCCGCGTAAATCCTTTTTTGAACGATTCCAAAAAACTTTTGATGATTTTTTTGGATTCTTCTCCGGCCGGCCGGAGAATCAACTGGAGGGCGGCGCCCTCGCCGACTTCATTTATTTTCGAAAATCCGCCGATAATCGACGCGACCGTGTCCGCCCCGATTTCCACATAGGTGCGTATCGGAAGCGAAAAATTTTCCCGCTGGGCCAAGTAAGCGGCGGAAGTAACTCCCTGGGAGTTAAAAATGTTATAGTCCTGTTTCGCCTCTTCGACGCTCGCTCCCACCCAAATTCCTTGGATCTGCCTTAGAGCAATTTCTTTAAACTCATTTGGCACGGAAATATAAAAGGAAATTTCTTCACCGACGTGCGGCACCGCGATTTCCAGCGCTATCGGCTTTTTGAGGCTGCCGAGATTGCCCAAAAATTCTTCGAAGTGGTTTATCTCCGTTTTAAAATCACCGCTTTCCGCTTTTGCCGTCCTAGGCTGCTTCACCAAAAAAAGCGAATATTCCAGCGACTCGCGCAACATCCTCTTTTTATGTACGGAATAAACCACAAAAGCCAGAGCTCCTCCGAGGATTCCGGCTACCGCGATACCTAGGACAACAGTCAGAATCATTTGATTATCCCTTTTTCTTTAAGATACGGGTAAAGTTTGGCCGCCAATGCGTCATGAAAAGAATCCAAAATGAACGGTGAAGATTTTTTGGCTTCATCGGTCGCGGCCATAAGGCCCTTGTTCGCGGCAACTTGAAGCAGGCTTTCTATCTTTTGTTTAACTTCTTCCGGCGCCGCGGCGGCATAATCCGTCAGAACATTTAGAGATTGGCCGGACCCGGCCGCCGAAACAGGCGGAACCGCTTCCGCGGCTGTCTGAATAGCTTTCTTAGTGATATCTTCGCCCTTCATTCCCTTGCCCTCCGGAGTCTCGGCGTGAAGCTTAGCCGCTTCGGCTATTTTTGCGACGTCCGCACTCGGTAAACTTTTTTCGAAATTGATTTCTTCCATAGTTTATAATTAATTAGATGAGCAAAAATAAAGTAGCCTTGCTCCTTGTCTTAATACTAATTATAGCAGGAGGCTTGCGCCTCTACCATCTAAAACAGCTGCCGCCCGGACTCTACCCGGACGAGGCTATGGACGGCACAAACGCCCAGGAAGCCCTAGCCACGGGCCAATTTAAAGTTTTCTATCCGGAGAATAACGGCCGGGAAGGGCTATTTATGAATATTCAGGCCGGCTTCATTTCGCTCATCAAACAAAACGAGCCCTGGGTCTTGAGATTCCCGAGCGCCATCTTCGGCATACTCACCGTCCTTGGCCTTTATTTTTTGGGTCGGGAACTTTTTTCCAAAAAAGTCGGGCTTTTGGCGGCCTTCCTTCTGGCGACGAGCTTTTGGCATATAATGTTTTCCCGCATCGGATTCCGAGCCATAATGGCGCCGTTTTTTCTGACCTGGGCTCTATATCTATTTTTGAGATCGCTACGCCGGCATGAAACAGAATGGCCCGCGTATCTATGCGCGGCGCTCGGCGGACTTTTTTATGGCTTGGGCTTTTACAGCTATATCGCCTACCGGGTAACTCCGCTTTTATTTCTTCTTTTAATCCCCTTCTTTATCAAACATAAAAACTTCTGGAAGCTCGCCGGAGTTTTTATGGGAATTACTTTTTTGGTCGCCCTGCCCATCGGCCTTTATTTTTTCCATAATCCCGCCGATTTCCTGGGCAGGACAACTCAGGTTTCGGTTTTCAGCTCCCCGTCGCCCCTCGGGAGCCTGGCGCTCAACACGGTTAAAACCGCCGGGATGCTGGACTTCCAGGGCGACTGGAACTGGCGGCAAAACTTTGCCGGCAGACCGGAACTCTTCTGGCCAGTGGGAATATATTTTTGGATAGGAATCGGCGCCGCTGTTTACGCGCTCTGGAAAAAAATTGCCCACGGGGAAGAACACGGATTTAGCCTGCCGGCTGTCCTCCTCCTCGCTTGGCTCGTCTTTGCCGCCTTACCGGTAGTATTTTCAAACGAGGGAATTCCTCATGCCCTCCGCTCCATCCTTATGCTTCCGGCGATAATGCTTTTGGCGGCCTGGGGCGGAGTCCGGCTATATGAATGGCTCCTGGCTTTCGCCCGCCACTCCCCGAACACAGAGCGCCTGCAGAAAATTTTAAAGGGCGCGGTAGCAATCATTTTTATACTTCTCATCGCGGAGGCCTACACGACCTACTTTATCCTCTGGGGCAAAAATCCGAATACGCCCGGAGCCTTCAACACGAATTACGTTGAAATTGCCCGGGAGATAAACGAGCTTCCTACCAGCACTCCCAAATATGTAGTGGTGGACGCCGGCGGAGTCTTGGTACGCGGGATACCGATGCCCTCACAAACGGTTATGTTTATGACTGATACCTTTACATCCGAGGGCCAAGCGGCCAGAAACGTGCATTATGTACTGCCCGAAAACCGCCAAGAGATACCGTCCGGAGGCACAACCTTTTACCTTAAATAAACAAAAAATCCGGATAGTCCATGGACTGTCCGGATTCTAAATTTTTACTATTTCGAGCTCCGTGAACATCTGCCGGTGGCCCTTCCTTTTCCGGTAGCGGGTCTTGGAGTGATACTTAAAAATAAGAACTTTGTCGGCCCGTCCCTGCTTTATAACTTTCGCCTCAACAACCGCGCCCTTTACGTGCGGAAGACCTACCTCAACCTTGTCGCCAAGGGCGGTAAGGAGCACCTTATCAAACTTAAAAGAGTCACCTTCGTTGGCGATTAATTTCTCCACCTTCAGTTTTTCCCCGGGGGCGACTTTGTACTGTTTGCCGCCGGTCTCAATTACTGCAAAATTAGCCATGTTTAGTTGACACTTATAATAGCGGAGATGGTTATAAAAATCAATATGGCGATGAAAAAGGTCGCTCCGGTCATGATCTTTCCCAAAAGCCGCTCCCTTTCCTGCAGGTTTATGGCCAAAAAAAAGTTGATGGCAACGAGAAGCAGGCCGAAGGCGCCCAGGCCCATAACGTCCCAAATAGTCCCTATATTCGTTATCCCCGCATACTCGCTAAAGCGTAGAATGAGCGGCTGAGAAGATGAATGGAGGGTGACATAAGCCCAAATAGTCCCGCCCAAAACCAA
>JAVHQZ010000041.1:8256-16392 GCA_036171415.1 Minisyncoccota bacterium
GGGTCAACCGTGTTTATGTCGATACCCGTGCTCCACTCAAAGCCGCCCAAAAGGGTGAGTTTGGGGATTATTTCCATGTGCCAGTGGTACATTTTATATTCTTCTGCCTTCCGAAAGGGCGCGGTGTGCAGGAAGAAATTATAATCCGGGTCGCCGAGGCGTTCGGTTATCCTTCCAAGCGCCACCGACAGGACCTCAACCACGCCGGATAGCATTTCGTCCGATGTTTTTTCAAAATGGGAAAAATGCTTTTTTGGAAAAACTCTCACCTCGAAAGGCTCTCGGGAAACAAACGGGGTTACGGCGATGGCGTGTTTGTTCTCGTAAATTATCCTGCATTTACATTTCTTTTCATATTCCAGCATCACGCAGTGGACGCATTTTTTATATTTGCGGAAGTAGCGGAGAGACCCTTCAAAAGAATGCCGTATGTCCGGCGGGACGATGGGCAGGGTCAGAATCTGGTAATGCGGATGATAAATAGTAGCTCCGGCGGTAGGCCCCCAAGCATGCCAAAGCGAAGAGTAGTCCCCGCAAGGGTCCTGTGAAAGCACGTTCAACCTGTGTTTAAAAACCCGGAACAATTCTTCCGCTTCCTTTAGAGATAGCTTAGGCAAATTCCTGTCATGGTCGCGGGTAATTATAATTTCATGGTGGCCGACTCCGTCTATGACCGCGTAGGGCCCTTTCTTTTTTTCTTCCGCGCAAGTTCCGGAAGTTTGAAGGGCTGGGTACTTATTCGGTATTACCGCTATCTTCCATTTTTCGCTGGGCGGGAAAAGTTCTATCGGTGAATTTCCCGATTTTTCCAGGTCCTCAAAAGGACAGGTGGCCTTCGGCGCTTTGGCGCGCTTCGGCTTGCCCTTTCCCCAATCGTGCGGCCGCTTCGCCCTTTTGGGAGCGAGAATTGTCCAGTCGCCGGAAACAAGGTCTTGTCGGAGTTCGGACATAATCAGTAGATAGTAGTTAGTGAATAGTAGATAAAGAAAAAAACAGTAGTTAGTAGATAGTAAATAAAATCAAGATTCATCCAAAATTATTCTTTCTTTAAAACGTCCTCTTTCCTCGGCTTTTTTCTTTTTTATGGCTTCTATGTCTTCTTTTTTAAAACCCTTGAATTCCATTATAGCGTCAATTACTTCCAAGACATCTGCCATTTCTTCGGGACTCTCGGCAGTATTGAATTCCCCGACCTCTTCCAAAAGTTTTTCTCTCAACTTAACCCCATACTCTTCCGCGCTCGCGACATGGATAATCGGTTCGGTGCCTTTGCTTCTTATTATTTCTGGAATTTTGTCCCGGACTAATTTATTGTATTTCATTTTCCCCTCTATCTACTAACTACTATCTACTGTTTTTTAATTCTATTCTCATAATACCACGCGAGCACGTCCTTCGCGATTGGAACCGCGTTCAAACTCCCTTCCTTGGAATGCTCAATAAGGACGAGCACGGCTATCTGCGGCTTATCATAGGGCGCGTAACCCACGAAAAAAGCGTTCTCCGCCTGGTTGTTCTGAATCTGGGCCGAACCGGTTTTCCCGGCGACCTTAACCGGCAAATCATTTAGAGTATGCGCCGTGCCTAGGTTTGAAGTAACGGTCATGCGCATTCCCTTTTGGACTTCCTGAATTTGCGGGAGTAACGAAGTTAAATCAACATTGACCGACATAGCCGAATCCTTATTCAAAAAAGGTTTTAAAATTTTCCCGCCGTTCGCCACCGCGGAAATATAGTTCAGGAGTTGAATGGGAGTTATCAAAAGATCGCCCTGGCCGATAGAAGCGTTATAGGTGTCTCCCAAAAGCCATTGCCCCCTGCCGCTCGATTTCTTCCAGTCCGCCGTCGGCAGAAATCCTTTATTTTCCCCGACTAAGTCTATGCCGGTTAAGGACCCCAGCCCGAACTTCGCCCACCATTCATGCAGGCGGGTAATGCCGAGGCCCGATATGCCGTTCGCTCCCCCGCCCACGCTGTAAAAATAGACATTCGAGGATTGCGCCAGAGCCGAAGCCAGATTAACAGTCCCCTGGTAGCGCCAGTCCAGAAATCTCGAAGGGTGCTCCGGGTCATAAGGATTCGGCACATCCATATATCCCGGAGAAAATACGGTCGTCTCCGGACTCATTACTCCTTCGGTCAGCCCCGCGATTCCGACCAAGGGTTTTATCGTGGAACCTGGGTTGTAAGCGCCGCCGACCACCCGGTCGAAAAGCGGCTTCAAAGACGAGGTTAAAAGCGCCTGGCGCTCGGCACCGGTACCCTTGGTGTTAAAAATATTATTGTCAAAAGTCGGGAAACTCATGAGAGATAAAATTTCCCCGGTTTGGGGATTCATCGCGAGTCCCACACCGGTGGTGCGCCCGAGAGACCGGAGCCCTTGCGTCATCCGGTCATAAAAATATTTTTGGAATTCGGCATCGATTGTTAAACTAAGCGGTTCGCCTATCTTCGCCGGATTTGTTTCTCCCGGCCCGAGTATCTCACCTTTGGCGTTTCTAAGTTCGGTCGAAACCCCGGAAGTCCCGAGAAGCTTGTCGTTGTAGTAAGACTCCAGACCAGCCTTGCCGACATAGTCTTCCCCGGTCAGGTTCGGGTTCGCCAGAAGGTCCTGCCCGTTCACGAGCCCCACATATCCCAAAACGGAGGAAAATGTCGCTCCCTCGGGATAAATGCGCTTATAGCTTTCCTCGGTCTCCAGAGTCGAAAGGCCTAGGTCTTTCAGGGCCAAAAGCTGGTCCTGGCTTAAATCTTCCGAGATAACTACCGGCTCCACCACCGAATCCAAATCGGGATTTTTATCGCTTATCATCGTCCAGGTTTCTTCCGGCGTAATGCCGAAAATGTTTTGTACGGCGGCAAGGGTTTTATCTTGCAATTCCGTTTTATGCAAAAATTCCTTTACGTTCAGCCGCGCCGCGAAAACCGCCCGGTTATCCGCCAAAATTTTTCCGGAACGGTCGAAAATAAGTCCGCGGGGAGCGGAAGCGGTGTCTACCTTATTCAAATTCAGATCTGCTCTTTTGGTATAAAGCGCCCCCTTGCCGACGCCCAGAAAAAGTATCCTCCCGATAAATAATATCCCGACTCCGAAAATTATAAATCCCAAAAAAACTATGCTCTTGCTCCTTAGGGGCACCTCCCGGATACCCAAATCCCGCGACCAGTCGTCGCGCAAGGATTCCTCAAAAGCAATGTCCTCCCGGTCTTTCATTTATTTATTTCTTTTCCCGATTGACGCCAGAAAATGATATATCGCCCAGCCGAAAATCATGGATACCGCGAGATCGGTAACCAGAAATCCGGTATTTTCGAAAAATAAGGATGGGTTAACCAAGGCGTAGAACCCGGTCACGCCGATTAAAACCGCCAAAAACGATTCTAGCCAGGACTGCCAGGGGAATATCTTTTTGAAAATAAAAACCAAGACAGGAAGCGCTATAAGCAAAATTACTTCCGGGCCGCTCCATGGGTAAACTAATTTTAAAAGCAAAAAGGCGACCGAACCGAAAAAGATGAATTCAAAAAAATCCAAAAACAACGGCAGGACCAAGAGGGCGGCCAGAATGTAGTCAAAGCTCCAGCCGAAAGCTGCTTTTTGTTTCAGCTCCAGAAAAAAAGAGCCCAGAAGAAGCAGGGTCGCGAAAATAACTGTTTTAAAGCCACGGGGCATTATTGTTTTTCTAAGAAAAGATAGCGTAGGTCGGCCGGGCTGTAGCTCAAGGTAAGTACCGCCTCGGAAAAAACGTTCTGAGTTGTCGGATTAACCGCGCCGATAATCCCGATGGGCAATCCGTATTGGAAATCTTTAGAGGCGGAATAAACCGCGTCGCCGGCCGCGAGGGACGAGGCCTTGGATATCAAAGTCAGCCTAGGCTCCACCCCGCCCTTTAAGAGCGCGTCTTCTCTCGCCTTGCCTATCCGCACCGCCAGACTGAAGTTCGGGTCGAACACCGTTTGAACGATGCTCGTATTGGCGGAAACACCGGCGATTTTACCGACAAGCATGCCGTCCGAAATTGCCGCTCCGCCAAGCTTCACCCCGTCCGCGGAACCGACGTCCACCAGAAGCTGGTCTTTAAGATTCATCGGGTATCTCGAAAAAACATTGCCGGCGACAAATTTCCCTTTTATTTCGGGCGCCGTGGCGCAGGAAACCGCGAGTTTGGAATTCAAATCTTCCGGGCTAATTTTATCCCCCGTGGAAAGCCCGAAGGTCAAAAAATCTCCTGTCTTCCTCAGGCCGGACGGATTCAAAAACGCCAACCCCGCCACAAGCAAGGCAACTATGAAAAGGAGGGTATTTTTCCCGGTCATCCCGTTAGAAGCAGATCGCGATCCGGTAAATCGCGTTATTTTTGACCGTTTTATTATCAATCATTTTCTTATATTGAGTGCGGGCACTTAACGCAATCGCGGCTTCTAACGGGATTCGTACTTTTAGGTGAGAGTGATATTCAGAGGTTTTAGAGGATTATCCAAAAGTTCGCCGTAACGGTCGAAGTTTTCCACTATCATTCCGAGGCCTCTCGCGAGACAGGTTAAAGGTTCGTCTACTACTCTCGTTACAACCTGGGTCTCGTGTTCAATGAGTTGGTCCAGGCCGCGCAGCAATGCCCCTCCGCCGCAAAGATATATTCCGTGTTCCAACATATCTCCGGCGAGTTCCGGCGGCGTCGCTTCAATAACCTCTTTTACGGCATCCGTAATCGCGTGCAGGGATTTCGCCAAGGCTGTACGAACGTGATTATTTTTTAAAATTATTTCTCTCGGCAGTCCGGTCGCGAGATCGCGGCCCCGGATAGCAATCTCAAGCCTACCGTCCAAAGGAACGGCGGAACCTACGGCAATCTTCGCTATCTCCGCGGTGGACTCGCCTATTGCCAGCCTGTATTCATCCCGGACGTAGCGCGTAATATCGTCGTTAAAACGGTCTCCGGCAACCCTCAGGGTCCTTGAAACCACGGTTCCGCCCATGGAAATGACTGCTATATCGGTCGTTCCTCCGCCGATATCTATAATAAGGCTCGCGGTCGGCGCGTCTATCGGAAGGTTCGCGCCCAAGGCGGCGGCAACCGGGGATTCCACCAGGTGCACCCTCGTCGCTCCCGCGTTCATCGCCGCGTCCTCCACCGATTTTCTTTCCACTTCGGTCAAGTCATTCTGAATTCCTAAAATTGCCCGGCGGAAACTGAACATGTGCCCCTTGGAAATCTTTTTCAAAAATTGGCGGAGCAATTCCTGGGTCATATCAAAATCGGAAATAACTCCACTCACGAGCGGGCGGATAACGCTTATGTGCGAAGGAGTACGGCCGAGCATGCGCTTGGCTTCATCTCCAACCGAAAGTATCTGGTTGGTTTTAAGGTTTATGGCGACTATGGACGGCTCGTTTACCACTATCCCTTTGTGTTTCAAATAAACCAGGGAGTTGGCAGTACCCAGGTCCACGCCAATGTCCTTTAAAAATGTGTCGGTAAAGGCCATATTTTTATCCCTTGGATAATAGCCTAAAAAGAGTCTTGGCGTCCACTAATTTTACGGCGTTGGAATTTCTGGCCTTTAACTCGATTTTTTTGGCCGTTTTGGGGCTCACCACCGCTCGGTAAGGCAAACCGATTAAGTCGGCGTCGTTCAGCTTCTGACCGGCGGAAACATCCCTGTCGTCATAGAGAACTTCCACCCCGAGCTTCAAAAGTTCGGCGTAAAGTTTTTTCGCGGAGGCGCCGTTAAGCTCTATGAGGTGCACTTTAAACGGAGCGACTTGTTCCGGCCACATTAAACCTTTTTCGTCGTGGAAAACTTCCGCGATGGTTCCGAAAAGCCGGGAGACGCCTATGCCGTAGCAACCCATGTAAACTTGTTTCTCATTTCCTTCCGCATCTTTGTATTTTAAATTGAACGGATCGGAATATTTTGTGTTCAGCTGGAAAATATTTCCGACTTCAATCCCCGTGGAGCTCATAAGTTTTCCTCCGCAATCCGGGCAAACGCCTTTGCCCTGCTCTATTTCCGCGATAAGCTTCGGCTCTATAATTTCCTTGTTTTTCGCGAAATCGCCCTTCACGCAATGATAAATCACATCCTCGCCGGAGGGTGAAAGCACCTGAAATTCGTGAGAATACTTGGAAAATGTGCCTCCGGAGGCCTCTACTACCAAGGATTTAAGCCCCAAACGTTTAAATAACTTGGAATAGGCTTTTTTGGCTATCTCGTAGTATTTTAAAAGGTCCTCGGGTCCCTCGTGGTAGCTGTAAAGGTCCTTCATCTTGAATTCCCTGCCTCTCAAAAGCCCGGACTTGGGCCTCGCTTCGTCCCGGAATTTCGTCTGAATCTGGTAAACCGAAAACGGCAGGTCCTTGTAGGAAAAAATAAATTTCTTCGCCAAGGGAACCACGACCTCTTCGTGGGTGGGTCCGAGCGCGTACTGGGTATCTTTAAAATGGGAAGTAACCTTATAGAGAGCTTCAAAACTTTCCCAGCGGCCGGTGGTAGCCCAAAGTTCTTTCGGCTGGAGCGCGGGCATGAGGACTTCCTGCCCGCCTATCGCGTTCATCTCCTCCCGTATTACCGTTTCAATTTTATTCATCACTCGCAAACCCAAAGGCAAAAAGGTGTAGACACCGGCCATCACCTTGTCCACGAATCCGGCGCGCAAAAGCAATTTGGCGTTCGCCGACTCCTCGTCTTTAGGCGCCTCCCGGAGTGTTTTTACGAAAAGTTCCGATTGCTTCATTGGTAATAATTTACCACGAAATTAGCGCTCAAATCCAGCCCACAAATGGCTCGATACAACAAATCCCCCCTGCCTCCATATCACCTAACTTGTCCATATGGACAAGTTAGGTGATAATCCCCTTCCCGTTATAGTTCTCGTAAGGTTCCGCTTTTTGTTATCTCAAAGATCTCCACGCAATCAAACAAGTCTAAATCTTTAATATCGTTTAAAAAATCCTCCGGCAATTTGACCTTCCCCAAAAAAACACTTCTCTGAATCATCTTTAAGCCGAGATTGGTGAGCGACTCTCTCAGCCAGCGTCTTTTATTGCCCTTCTTCTTTGGAACGTCGTAAACCACAATTGTAAAATTATTCGCAGGCTCAGGTTTAAATTTTTTCTTTAGATATTTTTTGTTAAGCCCGCCCAACTTCACTTCGCCCTTGCCGGTTAGATAAACCTTGTCGGACTTTTTCATAATCAAGCCGTCTTTTTTTAATTTATAAATCAGTGCCGAATATTTACGCCCCAAATTAGCCGCTAACTTGCTGGTATTCCTAGCCGCTTCCCTTTTGTCCGCGGCTTTTTGCAGTTGGCTATACGAGGCGCCATAACCCTCGGACAAAATAATAGCGACCAAGTCTCCGATAGAAATCCCTATTCTTCCTATTGAGGATAGCGTTTTACGTATAATGTCTCCCCGCATATTTTGATATTTAAATCATAGCATATTTTATCACCTAATTTGTCCATATGGACAAATTAGGTGATAGCGATGGGCAGAAAATAAAAGCAGGAAGAAAAATCGGGATTTGCCGGTGAAGAAACTTGAAGTTTTCCGGCGGATTATTTAGGATGCAGGTAGTTCAAAAACAAGGAGGCAATACGTGAAAATCCTGAATCTCGCCGTTATTCTTTCGGAGGACGAAGCCCGGCTGGCGGCGGACATCTTCTCCGGCAAGTCCAAAACCCTGGTTCTCCCCTACTATTTCCCCTTCGCGGATGCCCAGGAATTCCTCCTGGTCGCGCTAGGCGCTAAGCCGGGCGTGGCTGTGGTCAAAGTCTCGGGCATTAGCTACGCTTCGCCTTACAATCTCCTGCATTACTTCACGACGGATGACCTCGCTGAATACTCGGCTGTGCTGAAAAAAGAGTCTGAAGAAAACTCTGATCAGTTGCGTCTTTTCACAATCATCCAGATAAAGAGCGTCACGATGATTCCAATGGATTTCCACGAAATCCAACTCGCTCGCTATCTGAGTGGCGATCTCAAAGAAGATGGCGACACGGAACACAAACACAGCGACATCCTCGGCAAACTCACCGGCCCGTAAACCCCGCACCTATGTGTAAGTGTGGGGGTAAGCCAGTCCCGCCCCGCAATTTGCGGGGCGTTTTTTCTTTTATCACCTAATTTGTC
>JAVHQZ010000042.1:0-16290 GCA_036171415.1 Minisyncoccota bacterium
TAAATTTACGGTAACCTCGGACGGTCTAATCACCCCGTCTTTTGACGCCAACTCATTCCGGGATATGGTTCTCGGTAAAACTTCCGCCGAAGCGCGAGCTCTTATTTTGAAGATTCCGGAGCTGGGCGACGGAAAATTGTCACTTTGGCCCTTTTGGCTTACAAGCCTCCCGACCGACCCGGGCCGCGTAAAGATAACCGTAGAGTAGGGGTTGCGATTTCTCATTTTCGAACCATGAAGGGTTCCGGCTTCTCACTCTTTCGCCATGAACATCTACTCACAATGGCTCAAGAATGAGAAGTCTCCACTGGCATTAAAAAGCGACGAGCAAAAAGCTGGTCTATCAAACGAGAAATCCCTGCCTGCTCGCCTCGATAAGGCTACGGCGGAGCGGGCCGGCAGGCAGGTCCACGTTGCAGAGAATGGAAAGGTGTTCGCTCGGCCTCCCAAGCCGCGCTTCAAATGTGTTTTGACACTGGCGCAAAAAGAATTCAAATCTTTTCCCGCGCACTGAGTTTGTTATACTTAATTTATGAATAAAATTGTTTGGTGGTACAAAATAACCGGAGTATTGATACTATCGGTCGGGGTTATTTTTTCTCTCGTGATAATGAATTCCGCGCAGACATCTGAACTGGCGGCGGGCATTGTACTATTCTTCGGCATCGGCTTATTTTGTGCCTCAACAATAGTTGGGGGCGCATTACTTTCTATCGGGGGAGGGTTAAAAAAGGGTACATTAGGAGCTAAGTGGTCGGCCATAGCGGTGGGCGTTTTCGGAATATTAGCCTTAACAATCCCGCCGGTGATGGACTGGATGGTATCGCTTCCGACGGTTTTTATTATCTTGATACTTGCGTTCGTTGCTCTTAACGCTATTTTTCCGGCCTATATATTTTTAAACAGGAAACAAGCACCTCCTGCCACCCAATAAAGAGGTTCCAACATTCCAGCATTCTACGGGACAGGCTGTTCCATCCCGTTCGAGAATTTGCTTGCTCAATGGAGTGAATTGTTTCCACCGGGGGATTCCGGAGGCCCGGCCGGGCAAGTGTCGGAGCGGGCGTATTGTCCGCCCTATGGAGCCCTCTCGTTTGCCGAGGGGCTGTCGGAGCGGTTTTGAGCTCGGCCCCGCCAAAATTGGCGGGTCAAAACCGTGAGACCGCAGCGCGCCCCTTTCCGCAGGAGAAAGGGAGAGCCGTCCCTCTCAAACGAGAGGGCGTAATCCTTGACATGGAAAGCCCATTTCGTCTACAATTATCCCACGGCTTTTGTTCGGAACCCGTCTCAGAAATATTCCCCGGCCGCGATATAGGCCAGTTTCCGGTAGGCCTAGGAGTAAGGACGAAAGCGTACCCGCGGTGGTACGCTGAGGACGAAGCGACAAAGGTATGCAGGAAATTGGCCATATCCCAGAAGGGTTGCAGGAGTTGTTTCGTTTCTGCTGCGTTGCGGCTCGAAGCTATAGCTGTTACACTGCTATTATCTTCTCACCGCGCCTTGTATAAACGAAAAACTCTAGCAACGCGGCTCGGGAGATATTTTTGAGATGGGTTCTACAGATTCTAAAAAGTCAGCTCTTCCGCACGCTGAGGGGACAGTAGAGGAGGCCCTACCGGGTCTTTCCTTTAGAGTTCGCCTTGGTGACGGCCGCTCAGTTTTAGCCCATTTAAAGGGCAAGCTTCGGCTGTACCGCATCCGTATAGTGCCCGGCGACAAAGTAACTTTGGAGCTTAGCCCGGACGGAGCGAGAGGGAGAATAACGCGCCGATTGTAAAAAAATGAAAGTTCGCTCGTCTATCAAAAAAATGTGCAACTCCTGCAAGGTGGTCAAAAGAAGCGGCCGCCTTTATGTGATTTGTAAGACAAAAAAGCACAAACAACGCCAAGGTTAGAAAATAAATCTTAATTACAAATTTCCAATTTCTAATCAAACGCATTACCCAAATGATCAAATTAATTACATTGGACATTAGAAATTAGACATTAAATATTAAATTCAAATGCGTCTATTAGGTGTAAACATACCGGATAATAAAAAGATATTGGTCGCCCTTACCTACATATATGGTATCGGGCTTACTTCGAGCAGAAAGATTTTGGCGGAAACCAAAATCAACATCGATAAGCTTGCCAAAGACCTTACTCAGGACGAACAGAGCAAAGTCAAAAACTTCGTGGAAAAAACCCAGCGTATCGAGGGTGAACTCCGCCAGCTCGTCCGCCAGAACATCATCCGCTTAAAAGACTTAAAAGTTTACCGGGGAATCCGGCACGCCAGGAAGCTTCCGGTCAGGGGACAGCGCACCAGGACAAATTCCAGAACCGTCCGCGGCAATGTAAGAAAGACAGCCGGCAGCGGTAAACGCAAAGTTGATCTCAAATAGTGAGCAAGGCGAAACTACCGAGCACATAACCGAAAATCAGGAGTTTAAAAATATGAAATCTAATTCTCAAAATTTAAATCAGTCGAGGGGCAACGAGCTTATGTGCTCGGTGTTCGGTTTTGTGGTTAAATTTACTTCGCCACAAACCAGCTCGAAAATTTAAACAAAAACGACACATGGGTAAAAAGAAAGTAGCACAAACGAGCGGCGGCGAAGGAGCCAAGGCGGCATCCGGAGCGGCGCAAAAGAAAGTTAGAAAAATTTCACACGGGAAGGTTTATATAAACGCGTCTTACAACAACACCATCGTTTCCGTGACCGACGAGAAAGGAAATATTATCGCCTGGGCGACCGCCGGTTCTCTGGGCTTTTCCGGCCCCAAGAAAGCGACTCCCTTCGCGGCTTCCAAAATCATGACCGTTATCTCCGAGAAGCTTAAGGCTGCCGGAGCGACCGATTTGGACATCACCGTAAAAGGCGTAGGGTCCGGCCGGGATTCCGCGGTCCGCTCGCTTTTAAACCAAGGATTCAATATAGTATCCATCAAGGATGTTACTCCTGTTCCGCACAACGGTCCCAGGCCGCGAAAGCTCCGCCGCGTTTAATTTTTCTACAAACTACTCACTACCAACTATTTACTAAATCACCATGATGGGACCAAAAGAAAAGAAAGAAAGAGCCTTGGGCGAACGCCTCCACTTGAAGGGGACTCGTTGCGATTCTCCGAAGTGCGCCGCCGTTAGGCGTCCCTATCCTCCGGGAGTTCACGGGAAGTCCCGTCGAAGGACTCTTTCCGATTTCGGCCGCCAGATTAAAGAGAAACAAAAATTTAAGCTTACCTATCTTATCGACGAAAGGAACTTGAGCCGTATTTTCGCCGAAGCGCAGAAAAAGAGCGGAACTGTGGGCGTCGGCGCGAAGTTTTTGGAATTATTGGAGCGCCGGATAGACAACGTGGTCTATCGCTTGGGTCTTGCTCCTTCGCGGCTTATGGGCAGGCAGCTCGTTTTACACGGACACGTTTTCATAAACGGAAAGCGCACCAGGTCTCCGGGCTTTGAAGTTAAAGCGAATGATGTCATCACCATCCGTAAAGAATCCATGGGCAAAGGACCCTTCCGGGACATCGCGGAAAAAATGAAAACGTATGAACTTCCGAGCTGGCTAACGCTCGACGCCGAAAAACTAGAAGGTCGAGTCAAGGCGCTGCCGGAGAACACGGAAATGCCTTTCGAAATAAGCTTATTGGTCGAAGCTTTCAGTAAATAAAAAACAAATGGAAATAACACGCTTAAGCGAATCTGTTTCTATCAAAACCGTCTCCGAAGACGCGAAAAAAGGTGTCTTTGAAGTCGAAGGATTATATGCCGGTTACGGCCTTACTTTGGGGAACGCCCTAAGGCGCACCCTTTTGTCGTCCCTCCCGGGAGCCGCGGTTACTTATTTAAAGATAAAGAATGTAGCGCACGAGTTTTCCACTTTGCCCGGAATGAAAGAAGACTTGGTTCAGTTAATGCTCAATTTCAAAAAATTACGTTTCAGCATGACCGTTAACGAGCCGCAGGTTCTTTCCATCAAGGTGAAAGGGGAAAAGGAAGTCACCGGAGTGGACATCGAAACCAATTCATTCGTCCAAGTTTTGAATCCGGATGAGACGCTCGCCACCCTAACCGCCAAGGACGCCGAGTTTGACGCGGAAATAACCGTGGAACGGGGCTTGGGATACTCCGCGGTGGAATCCCGGAAGACCGAAAAACTTCCGATCGGAGTCATCGCCCTGGACGCGTTCTTTTCGCCGGTTACGAGCGTTAATTACAACGTAGATAACATGCGCGTCGGCGATAGGACCGACTACAACCGCTTGCGGCTGGAAATCGAGACCGATGGAACCGTGAGTCCCTCTTCCGCGCTTCACAAAGCCACGAACATCATGAAAGACCATTTCGAGAAGGTTTCAGCAGTAGAAGTAAAAGAGGCCGAAGCTCCGGTTAAGGAAGCTAAACCGAAAAAGAAATCGAAAAAGCAATAAACGATACCAATATACAAATGTCTGCGAATTATACGAATAAAACCATTAGTATCATTAGTACAATTCGTATATTTGTATAATATTTAATCCATGAGACACCGCAAGGAAGGACGAAAATTTCACAGAACCAAAGGGCCGCGCGCGGCTTTCGTGCGCAGCGTTCTTTTGGCCTTCCTTAAAAGCGGTAAGATCGAAACGACCGAAGCCAGGGCAAAGTCCATTAAGCCGATGGCGGAACGCGCGATTACCATCGCCAAGAAGGGAGGCGTGGCCAACCGCCGCTTGCTTCTCGCCAGGCTTCATGATAAAAAAATAGTCCAGAAGCTGATGGATGATCTAGGCCCCCGTTACGCCGACCGGAAGGGCGGCTATGCCCGGATAACCAAGCTCGGTAAATTCCGCAAACGGGACGCGACCCGGCTCGTCGAAATTTCTTTGGTTTAATCCCTCACTCTTAATAAATCGACTTACTTACATTATTTTTTACATGAAATTTTATCTAAACAACACTATTTATCCGATATCCAGCCGAGCTTCTTTTGTCGTCGAAAAGAAAAATATTTATTAAGAGTGAGGGATGGACTATATTATTAACGCAAAAAACAAACCCCTGGGACGAATCGCGAGCGAAGCCGCAATCGTACTTCAAGGCAAAAAGAATCCGACGTATAACCCGAGAAAAATCGGGGAAGACCGTGTCTTACTCCAGAATTATACGGCTATAACTTTAACCGGACGGAAATTTAAAGAAAAACTTTACCACCGGCACACCGGGTATATGGGTCACTTGAAGACCGAAACTTTTGAAATGGCCTGGAAGAAAGATCCGAAGAAGGTTATCCGCGAAACCATTCTGCACATGCTGCCGAAGAATTTTTTGCAATCGAGACGCATATTAAACTTGGTTTTTGTGGAAAACAAAGAAAAAGGAAATGATTAAAAAAGAAACCGCAGTCAAAAAAACCGTTGTCCACCACGCGGGCGTTAAGCCCGCCGTACACCACGCTCCGGTTCATAAGGTTGCCGCCGCACCGCACCCGGTTGCCCATAAAGCTGCTCCGGGGCGATATTTCGAAGGCATCGGCCGCCGGAAGACCGCCGTGGCGAGAGTCCGGGTTATGAAGGGCGCGGGTAAGTTCGTGATTAACGGCAAAAATTTCGATAAGTATTTCCAGGCTGGGAGACTAAGCCAAATCGCCGAGGAAGCCTTAAAAAGGCTCGGAGTGGGGACAAGCGTGGATATAAGTGTAAAGATTGAAGGAGGGGGTATTAACGCCCAAGCAGAGGCGGTGCGGCACGGCATAAGCCGGGCGCTCGCTCTCATGAACCCCGACCTCAAGATTCAGTTGGCGGCTCTCGGACTCTTAACCCGCGATTCCCGCATGGTGGAACGCAAGAAACCGGGTCTCAGAAAAGCCAGACGGGCCCCGCAGTGGAAAAAGCGTTAGAAAAAGAAACCCCTCGAAAGAGGGGATTTCTTTTAGCTTTTTCCACTGAGGGCGCAGAGTTCTCGCAGGTCTTGGAGCGTAAGCAACCCCGCATTGGAAGAAGCGTTAGAAACAATCATTGTTGGTAAAATGCTAAACTAAAATTATGCAAAAGGTTAAATTTATTTTAGATAAAAAAATTGACATTCAGAATCATCTGAATGTGATGCGGAATTATAAAAAAAGGCTAAAAGCCGGAGCTCAAAAAAGGGATAAAAGAATCGAGGCTTTTCTCAAGTTGTCGCAGAAGGAGCAGAGGAGACGGATAGATTTAGAAATTAGCGGGTATTACAAAAATAAAACCCTTTTAAAGTCATTACTTCGTGATATAAATTCTGAGTGGCTAAAAAGGGAGGAAAAATTTATAAAGAGGTTGGAAAAAATACACAAACACCCTTTTAAATTCAAGGGAATAAGGGGAGTTCTTTCTACCGGACCCATGTACGGCTATAGCACCAAAGATAAATGGTTCGCGGCCAAAATGTTAAGCAATAAATTCATTGTTTTGGATGCCGCCATGCATGAGCTCATGCATTTTATGTTTCATGAGTATTATTGGAATGAGTGTAAAAAAGCCGGTCTTGCGGAAGAAAAGATTTGGGCAGTTAAGGAGGCTCTTACGGTCCTGCTCAACGTAGAGTTCGCGGATATGATGTTCGGTTTTGACAAGGGGTACGAACCGCACAAAAGAATGAGAGAAGCAATTGCCAAGGCATGGGCAAAAGACCCTGATTTTGACAAGGTTTTGAAGGTGGCAATCTACGCGGCTTAGTTTCCTATAGATCTATGACGGGAAGACTATCCGGTAGAGACTTGAGTCTTTGATGAAATACAAACTATTGCTGATAGAGTCATAGGAGTTTTCGGTTGAGTTGTTTATATATTGAATATTCTCCGGCTGGAAATCCAAAAGGTCCAGAAGTCCTAGGTGGTCGGAGAACTGGAGAAAGAGATGCTGGTTATCCCCGTACCAATACATCTTTTTTATGCCCGGTACGAGATTCAGATTTAATTCGGCGGGTCCGTTATCATCGTAAATTTCAAGCGTTTTTTCGGTAAGCACAGCGAGGGAGTTCCCGTCGGCGGAAAAAGAAAATGATTTTACGCGCGATGTTGATGTGGAAATATTTCCCCCGGAAGGGTCATACAGATATAGGCCTCCGGAATTCTCGAGGAGCGCGATCCGTCCATCCGGGGAAAATCTTAACTCCGCAGTTTGGCCCGGAACGGAGCCGATTTTTTTGGTGTTGCCCGAGAATTTTTCATAAAGCCAAAGCCAGGAATTGTTTTTATTATCCAGTGTGGCAAAAGCCAGCAGGTTGTTGGAGGCGCCAGCGCCGATTATGGTCTGCCCTTTCGGGGCGGTAAAGACGGGGGACGGCGCCTCGCCCGGGGAGAGGAAGGCAATCGAGGCGGCGCTATAAGAAATGAATTGTCCCGGAGTTTTATCGAAGAGAACTTTGCCTCCGGCAATGTTCGTGAGTTTTTGGGACCTCATTGTCGCCGTCGCAAGATTTAAATTCGTCACGTAATAATTTTTCGCGGTGTCTCTGGTTAAAACCTGATTTTTATCCGGGCTAAAATCGGACAAATTACCCGGGATTTTGTATCCGGAGTAGCTTATGCCGGGGAGAAACTCTATAAGCGGCGCGCCGGGAAGGGCCCAGAATTCTATGGGGGCTTTTTCCCGGACAAGTTCCGGTTTTTCCGGCAGGAGTATTGCCCGAACCTCCGTTACCAATGATGACCCGACCGTAACGCGCCTTGTCCAGGTGGCAAAGCCGGCGGAATCGATGACTACGGTATGAAATTTAGGGGGAAGATCCTGCACGAGGGTCCCGGAGTTGAGGAGCATTGCTCCGCGGTCCACGTTTTTCCCGTCTACGGTAACGGACGCGTTCTTCGGATAGGTGCGTACATAAATTGCCCCCACTTTTTGAACGGCAAATGTTCCCAGGTCAAGGCGGTAGCCCTGGGCGTAGAAAACGGCTATGGCTCCAAAGACGAAAAACAGCCCAAAAAGGCTATATATAACTATCCTGCGGGTATCTTTGTTCACATTGGGTATTATAGCCAAAAAAACATGTTTTTTGTAGGCCTTCTCTTTGCTATAATATAACTAGTCCTGCTTTGGTTTCGGATCAAACAATTCATTAAGGGAAAGCAAATCGTTATGTCCTTCGGGACAAAACTGAGCTTACCCACCTGGGAATTATCCCGGCAAACCAGAGTAGGATTTAGTAATTTAGAACCCATCTCAAAACCCCTCCCGAACCGCGTTGCGAAGAGTTTTCGCGAGATACAAGAAGCGACGAGGAGATTAGTAGCCGATGGCTACAGCTCCGAGGAGCGACGAAGCAGAACGCGAAAACAATCGCAACCCGAAGGGATATAACCAATTTTTAAAATCTCTTTGTCACTTCGGACTCGGTGTATCACTGCGGATACACCTTCGTCCTTGTTTCTTGAGCTTTTATAAAATTGATTAATATCGCGGCCGGGTAGGGCTTTGAGATGGGTTCTGACCCCGCCCCGACAACCATGTCGGGGCGGTGTTGTTTTTTATGTCGCGAGCGGGTATAAAGAAGCCAGTTGTTTGCAAAATATAAGGAGGTATTGTGAAGAAGATTTTTTGCGCACTCGCGTTTTTAGCGTTGCCGGTTTTAGCGGATGAAGCGTCTCCGGTAATGCGCAATCCATCTATTTTCGGGCTAGTCACCGAAGCTAAGGAATTCATCGCCAAGGAAACCCCGGAGCCGATCTATAAGGGTTCGGGCAAGAAAAGAGTTTTAATCGGCAGGGAGAGTTTGCGTGTCACGCTTTCGCCCGGCGGCACTTTGCGGTTGGTTCGTCTGAGTTTGGTCCAAACGCAAAAAATAGTTGTCGTAAAAACCAAAAAAGGATCCCGCAAGAGGACTGTAACCGCTTCCGAACTGGTCATGGTAGCGCCCCCGGTTTGTTCCGCAGAAAAAATAGGCGGGGGAGGCGTGAACGCCAACTATCGCATTACTTGCGATGGCCGCGAAGAGGTTGTCCTTGCCGGTCGGGAGCTCCAGACCGAAGGAAAGCCTCCGTGGAAAACAACGCTTTACGTCCCGTACTCCGATGCCCTTGCGACTAACGAAGTTGTGTCGCTAGGAGAGATATATCTCCGCGATCAGGTATCGCGTGCCGAGGAAAGTCTTCGCAAGAAAAAAGTTCCATCTCTGGCGATTTCCAATAAGTTGGTTGCGGAAATTATTCCGGAGGCAATGCCATATCTTTTGGCGCTTATCGAGCACGTCGACCACGACGAGTTCAAGGCGCACGGCGCCGCCTACATGATGCGCAAGGTTTTGACTCAGCTCGGGACAAACGGACCGGATGCGTTCCTCTACGCGAGAAGCCGCACCGGGGCGCTTTGCCTCATGCAGATACAGCCCTCGACCTATAAGGACATCCAGCGTTCCTACAAGGCGGCGAAACTGCCTAAGTCCGCGGTAGTAGGTTCCTGCTCGAGCCACGAGCAAGCTATCGAGGTCGCCTACCTTGTCTTGGACAGCAAGCTCTCTGCAATGCCGGTATCATTCCAAAAAAAGTTTTTGGAGTACCCCGCGAGTTACGGACTTTATCTTGCTGCCGCCTACAACGGAGGGCAGGGAAGAGCTGCCGGACTTTATCAGGCCGAAGATAAAAAGGGTCTGGGATTGCTCGCGGTGCTCGGAAACATCTTCGAGCGGTTGGGTATAAAGAAGGAGCGCAAGAACCTTTCCAAAATCCTCCGCGAAGAAACCTGGGTTTTTATCAAGAAGTACTTTGAACTTTCGAACATCCCCGACGCAAACGGGAATTAACGGTTAGCCCCGCCGGCATGGCGGGGCTTTTTATTGGCTTTTGTCGTCGGATAGGGCATAATCTTATCCGTACTAAGTTGTTCACTACGGGCTGTGGCGCAAAGCTTGCAGCCCGGGCACTCGGACAGAATGTTTATAAGATAACCACCATGCTCCTCGTTACGGGCTGTAGTATACCGGCAGTACACATGCATGGGGTGCATGTAGACCGGGTTCAATTCCCGGCAGCCCGACCAGAAACAAAAAAACCGCGTACGCGGTTTTTTTGTCTGTTATCTTTTCCAGGACGGCTTAATCGGAGGCGCTCTGCGCGGTTGCGGATTTTTTGGTATTTTAGCGGCGACGATTTCCGGTTCTTTCCAGTTTGTGAAATGCGTTGAAAGTGTCTGGGCTATTATTTGGAAGAGTTCATCCTTCTTGGCCATAGCGAGTTTTTCGTCACGGAGTTTTTTGTCGCCTTTTGTTTTTTCCTTTATTTTTTCATGCACCCTGGAAAGCGTGTTTTTTATTTTTTCCGCCAAACCGGCCGCGCCCTGTTTTTGGGCGAAACTTGCGAAAACCTGCAGCTCCAAGGCGATTTCAAATAAGCCGGTGTATTGAGAATCGTGTTCCAGGAGATTCTTTTCGGTCTTAACGGAATTTTCACCCCCGGAAACATCCTCCCGAGCTTCAAGGTCATAGACCAATTCAGCCAGCTCCGCGTTGGCTTTCGGGCTTATCCCCACGATGGTTAATGGTACATTCTCCAGCGTGCCAAGGGTGTCTCCGGATTTATAATATTTAACTTCCGCCAACTTTCCTTTTTGAATAGAGTCTCTTATCCGTTTTAGTTTTTGAACAATCATATCTTTGCCTAGAGTGGTGTCTATGCCGATGGCCACTTGGTGCATATCGTCGAATTCCGCAATACAATCGACACCATTAAAATAATCATCGTAGAACGAGGCAGCCGCAATTTTGGCTTTCTTACCGAACAGACCACCGCGTTTTGCAGCCTGAATCATAACCCTTTCTGAAAGCTCGCCTCTGTCCTGGGCATATGCTTTTTCCGGGTCGGCAGACAATAAATGTTTATAGTCAGCCTCAATTTTTTGTTGCATTTCTTGAACCCTGCGCTGATCGTCTTGAACTATATTTTTATCCGCAAAGCTTCTTCCGATGAATTCACCCGGGTTTATTCTATCCGCGTCAATTTCTGAGCCCAAAAGATTGGATAGGCCTTTTTCCGTTTTAGAAAGCTCTCCACGTTCGCGGAACTTAAATTTTTCTGCTTTTTCGACGGAAGCGCTGAATTCAGGCGATCCCGGAGAGCGCATTTTTTAAACTTTGGCTTTAGCGAGAGTGCGGATGCAGCGGGTACAAATCTTGGCTTTTTTGCCTTCAAACATGGCCGATTGGAGATTCGGATATTTGCGGGATTTCTCCACTGGATTGTAGTGGCCGCGCAAAAGTACCCGCTTACCGCGGATTACCGATCCCTTTCCACATTTTGCACAGCTATACATTGGTGTTAGTTAGTTTTTTGGGCGTTTTTAATACCTGCCTATTCTACCGTGGGGTTCCGGAAAAATCAACCCCGTAGTAGAACTTCGGGCAGCGCCAAGGGCGCTATTGGTTACCCGACCCGAAGTTTCACTAAGGGGTCAAATTAATTCTCGTTTACCTTGAGTTTCTTGGATTTAGCCCTGCCCTTTTTGGGCATCCGGACGATAAGTATGCCGTTTTTAAACTCAGCTTTGGCGGCGTCCGCGTCCACCTCTTCGGGGAGGATTATGGAGCGGGAAAAACGGCCCCAATAGCATTCTTGGAGGTCGTAGTCGTTTTCCTTAACTTCCCGCACGCGCTGGCGTTCTCCGCGGATAGTGATGGAGTCGGTGGTTACGTCAATGTCGATGTCTTTCGGGTCTACGCCGGCGATTGCCGATTCCACAATTACTTCAGTCGGGGTCCGGTAGACGTCCAAGGTCAGAACCCCTTCGCCGAGCTCTTCCGGAGTCGCTTCCTTTTTAATAGTCCTTCTTTCGGCTACGCTCCCACCCGCCTTAGCGAGCTCAATCTCAAAAAGCCTGTCCGCATCCGGGCTCGGCACTCCGGCCATTATTTTTTCCTCAAACTCTTCCATTTTAAGATTTCTTGATTAATAATTTTCGCGACGAAATTTTCAGATTTTCAGGCGAGGCGAAGTGAAAATTCTGAAGCATACACAAATCTGTGTCTGTTGAAGAATTTTCGCAAAGCCGTAGCCAAAAGCTGGAAATTGCAGTAGAAAAGTTATTATTCATGAAGTCTTCAGATTTTTTTATATTTGAATTTTTCGAAATCGGCGAGGACGAAGAAACCGACTATCATGAGGAAAACAACGGGCAACAAGTAGCTTTCAAAGGCAAGTATAAGGTAGTTAAAAATGAAGTGCAAGATTGTAGCCAGGATTATGCCCCGGACAAGGAATCTCCAGCGCCCGAATTCCCGGATAGCTATAGCCCAGTTATAGCCGATTACCGCTCCGGTTAGGGCGTGTAGCAGGGTTGCGCCGACAAAGCGGAAAGAAACCACCTGAAAAATATTGGAAAGATTCGCTAGAGAGCCGGGCGTGGTAAACGGGGAAGTCAGAGCCCCGAGGTTTTCGAGGGTCGCGAAGCCAAGGGAGGCGACGAGTGCGTAGATCATCGCGTCTATCGGTTCGTTAAATGCCTGATTTTTTTTAACGGAAAAAAAAGCGGAACCGAACTTCGCGAGTTCCTCAATAAGCGCGAGTCCGGCCAGAGAGGCGATCATCAATATCGGGACATGGCTGTCCTGCGGAACATATGTATTAAAAATCCTTTCAAATGCCAGGGCGAATATCGCCCCGACCATTCCGAAGATTAAACTTTTTAATACATACCTTTTCGGTTCTTGGTGCGGGTCCTCCTGCATATAAAAGAAAAGCCAGGCGAAGCCGGGCAGAAAGCCGAGAAAGATGGCCAAAAATAACATTAACTAATTATAGCTTTTACCACTTTTCGACAAGCAAGAGTTTGCCCGGTCGGAACTTTTGATAAACTGCCTCGGTTACGTAGGGCACAAAAGGATGCAGGAACTTCAGGGAGCCTAGAAGAAGGGTTTCCAGGGTTTCATATGCCGCAGCCTTTTCTTCCGGAGCACCTTCTTTCAATTTATTTTTTTCCGCTTCGATTATTACGTCCGCGAAAGTGTGCCAGAAATAGTGGTAGGCTTTTTCGCCCGCCAAATGCAGTTCGAAATTATCTATGTGCGTTTCGACTTCTTTTTTGGCTGTTTCGAATTCCGCCAGATATTTTTTTTCGTCGTCGGAAAGGTCGAATTTGCCCGACACAGCGCCAACGGGGCGGTTCATGAGGACGAACCTGGAAGCGTTCCAGATTTTGGTCGTGAAGTTGCGGTAGCCGCGGATTTTGTCCTCGGATAGCTTCATGTCGTTTCCGGGTGCCGCGCCGATGATAAGCGATAATCTGGTCGCGTCCGCGCCGTACTTGTCTATCATCTCCAAGGGGTCTATGGCATTGCCGAGGGACTTGGACATTTTCTTGCCCTTCTCGTCGCGGACCAATCCGTGCAGATATACCGTGCGGAAGGGGACATCGCCCAAAAGGAACCCGGTCATGAGTATCATTCTCGCGACCCAGAAGAAGAGAATGTCATAGCCGGTTTCTAAGACCGTAGTCGGGTGGAAAGTCGCAAGGTCGGCAGTGTTTTTGGGCCAGCCGAGGGTGGAGAAAGTCCAGAGTCCCGAGGAGAACCAGGTGTCCAGGGTATCTTCGTCCTCTACCCAGCCGAAGCCGAAAGGTTTTTTACCCACGGACATTTTTTCGCCCTTGGTCCAGACGGGGATTCTGTGTCCGTACCAGATCTGCCGGCTGATGTTCCAGTCGCGCAAATTTTCTATCCAGTGGTAATAAATTCTTTCGAAGCGTTCCGGTAATATTTTAATTTGCCCGCCCTCCACGGACTTTTTCATAATTTCCTTAAGCGTTGTTTCGGAGCCGGCGGGGATGCCGTTAATCTTACTTGCCTGTCCGGCAGGCAGGGAATTTTCTAATTTGAACTTTTTGTTTACGCTCACGAACCACTGGAGTTTGGGCAGGGGTTCTATGATTCCGCCGGTGCGTTCCGCGACAGATATGTTCTGGGGAACCTCCTCTTCTTTTTCCATTAATCCCGCCGCGCGGAGTTTTTCCGCGATTATTTCCCTAGCTTCCGCCGTCTTTTTGCCTTCAATCTCCGGCCCGCCCGCGGTCATCTTGGCATATTCGTTGATGACCTGCTTTAAGGGGAGCTTGTGCCGTTCGGCCATTTCCCAGTCGATGATGCTGTGCGCGGGGGTAACGCCCAAAGCTCCTGTGCCGAAATCTTTATCCACTTCCGTGTCCGCGATTATTTTTATGTGTAGAGGCGTGCCGACAAAATCTACGTCGTACTCTTTTCCGACATATTGTTTGTAGCGAACGTCATCCGGATGTACCGCAACTGCAGTATCGCCCAACTTGGTTTCCGGCCGGGTTGTGGAGATGGAGATAGGGAAGTCGGGCGAATATTTAAAAGTATAAAATTTAGCCTTGCGTTCTTCATGGACGACTTCATCGTCGGAGACCGTAGTCTGCCCCTTCGGGTCCCAGTTAATAACTTTGTTACCGCGGTAGATGAGCCCCGCGTCATACATTTCTTTGAACGCTGTTTTAACGGCTGCGTTTCTCGGTTCGTCGAGCGTAAAGGCTTCCCGAGTCCAATCCACAGAGGCGCCCATGCGTTTTATCTGATTTACAATCGTGTCGTGGCTTTCCGATGCGAATTTTTCCACACGACGCAAAAATTCCTCGCGCCCCAAATCGTGGCGGTTCTTTTTTTCTTTTTTATAAATTTCCGATTCTACTTTGGATTGGGTAGCTATAGCGGCGTGGTCCGTGCCCGGTATCCAAACCGTCCTTTTTCCTTTCATCCGCGCGTAGCGCACCAAGATGTCTTCAATGGCCAGCATCGCCGCGTGGCCCATGTGTAAAACCCCGGTCACGTTCGGCGGGGGAAGAACTATGGAAAAAGTTTCCGCGTCTTTTTTAGCGACGCCGTCCTTAACGCATTTTTCAGGCGCAAAATATCCCGACTTCTGCCAGGATTCGTATATTTTCGGTTCCAATTCTCCGGCTGAATACCGGGAGTCCATTTCCTCCTCCATATTCTTGATTTTACCCCCACACCTACCGGAGAACAAGAATTTCAGGTTTTAATGAGTGGCAGACTCTATCTGTCGTGAGGCGGCTTCCGATAAATTTGATAGAGAGAAGATTAAAATATACATTTTCTGGTAGGTGTGGGGGCTTACGGATTTTGAACCTCAAAAACAAACCCTCTTTCCCGGCGTTAGATTTGAAAGCCCAAAAGTTATCCTCATACCATATATGGCATAGAGCTGGTTTGAGAATTTATTCGAAATCTATTTTTATATTTTGATCGAGTGCTTTCGCTATCTTTTCCAAATTTTTCACGGTCAAATTATGTCGACCAGACTCTATTCTGCCGATTGCCGCTTGAGATGTTTCCGTCAAAGCCGCCAATTTTATTTGCGTCAGCCCCTTTTGTATTCTCAGCTTTTTTATCTCTTTGCCTATGCGAACACAAATTTCTTTGGGCGAGGTCTTGGGACGATTGGTCGCGGTTGCTTTAAGTTTTTTTTGCAAGGCAAGCCTTTCTTTTCCCAGCGCGGCCATCCTTCTCCGAAATTTACCGGGATCATAATATGAGGGCATGTATGCAGTATATCATATATGATATACGACTGGGAGGGGGCTCCTGGTTTTTCTTTTTTATATTCCCATATCTCCCCTCGCAATTAAAGGAAGGGGCGCCCGCCTGCCGGCCGGCAGGTTTTTTTTCCGCAAATAATTGAAATATCCAGCGGCGCCGATCATAGCGGCGTTGTCGGTGTTGAAAGTGAACCCCGGAACCATAAAAAGCATTTTTTCTTTCTTGGCTTCCTTCCCGAGCTTCTCCCGTAAATAGGAATTTGCCGCCACTCCGCCCGCCATAATAATAGACTTCGCTTTAAATTCTTTTGCCGCGCGCATCGCTTTTTTTATCAGCACTTCGGTCGCGGCGTTTTGGAAGGAGGCGGCGACATCAGCAATAGTTGGTAGTGAATAGTTGGTAGTTTGTAGTTCTTTTGAATCAAAAATACCAGGATTGTCGCGAACGTAATACAAAACGGAAGTTTTAAGTCCTGAATAGCTAAAATCGTAATTTTTGTCGTGGAGCATCGGTCGCGGAAATAGAATAGCGTTTTCGTTTCCTTCGCGCGCCAGCTTTTCTATTTGCGGACCGCCCGGATAGGGAAGCTTCAAAACCCTCGCTACCTTATCGAAAGCTTCGCCCACTGCGTCGTCGCGGGTTTCGCCGAGCTTCTTCCAAGTTTTAATGTCCCTCATAAGCAGTAATATAGTGTGCCCGCCAGAAACCAAGAGCGCCACGGAAGGGAATACCTTTTTCGGTTCATATTTTTTCTTCGGGTCTAAAAGGAAACTCCAGAGGTGGCCCTCCATGTGGTT
>JAVHQZ010000043.1:0-3213 GCA_036171415.1 Minisyncoccota bacterium
ATTTGTATCATCAGGAAGAAGCGCTTTGGAACAAAATTTTTATGGCATATTTTGTCCGGACCATGCTTGAAGAATACTCCCGGAAATATTTGATACAGGGGTATTTTGAAGTATAGCGATCCGAACAATACAAATACACATCCGAATGCCCCAAATAATAGAGAAAGACTTATCTTATCTGTTAACTGGGATATTTTTTCAAATTCACAAAGAGCTTGGGCGTTTTTGTCGCGAAAGACAATACGGAGATGTGTTAGCTAAAAAACTCGACGAGAACAACATTAAATTTCACAGAGAAGCGCCACTGCGACTGGCGGGCAGGGTCTCAAATCTGGTCGACTTCTTAATTGATGGTAAAATAGCAATAGAATTAAAAGCAAAGCCATTTTTAGATAAGGATGATTACTATCAAATGCAGCGCTATCTTCACTCCGCAAAATTAGAGTTGGGCTTGTTGGTAAATTTTCAACAGCCGGTTTTGAAACCAAAAAGAGTGTTGAACCCCGACATTCCTCATTCGGAGCATTCGGATAAACCTGCCTGCCGGCAGGCAGGTTTGTAGTTTCGGATCGGTAAATTATCGTGTAAAATGAACAAATGAAATCCCTAAAGGAATATTTAAAAGAAGCGGAGGCGAAAAAAATAGCCATCGGGCATTTTAATATTTCCGACTTAGCCGGACTTAAGGCCATAGCCGAAACCGCGAAAGAATTAAATCTGCCGGTCATTATTGGATTGTCCGAAGGGGAGCGCGAGTTTGTCGGAGTGAAAGAAGCCGTGGCGCTTGTTTTGGCTCTGCGCGAAGAAGGGTTGCCTCTATTCCTAAACGCGGACCATACCCATTCTTTGGAAAAAATCGAGGAAGCAACAAGGGCGGGTTTTGACGCGGTGCTTTTTGACGGATCAAAATTGCCGTTTGAAGAAAACTTGAGCCAGACAAAAAAAGCGGTGGAGCTTGCCCGGTCTATAAATCCGGATATTTTTGTGGAAGGAGAGGTGGGCTACATCGGGTCCGCCTCGGCCATTTTAAAAGTTATCCCGGAGGGCGCGGCGCTGACGCCCGAAAGTTTTACGAAGCCCGAAGAAGCGGCAAGGTTTGTGAAAGAAACGGGAGTAGACGCGCTGGCGCCGGCTGTCGGTAACATGCACGGACTTCTGGAATCTATGGTTACAGGCGAGGTAAAAAAGAGGCTGGATATTCCGCTAATCGGCGAGATAAAGCAGGCTACGGGCGCGTTTATCGTCCTCCACGGGGGGTCGGGCACGGAGGACGGGGACTTCGTCGCGGCGATAGGCATGGGGGTCAATATCGTGCATATAAACACCGAAATACGCCTGGCCTGGCGCAGGGGGCTAGAGGCAGAACTTAAAGCCAAACCGGACGAAGTCGCCCCCTACAAGCTTTTGCCCGGATCGGTTTCGGCGGTGAAAGAGGTGGTAAAAAATCGTTTGGAACTCTTTTCGGGCGGAAAGTAATTTAAGTTTGCAAAATTTCTGGCCAGTTGGTACTATAAGCCCCATGGATCCCGTTAGAAATCTTGAGCGAAAACGGGAAATCTGCCGAACTGGCAGGCCATGCCAATGGTCAAAATACATAAAATAATAATCAATAATTTCTAACGGGATGGAATTAAAAGCGGAGGAAAGAGGAAATTTGGGAACGAATCTCAATGCCACCAGAAAAACCGGTCTTATTCCGGCCGAATTTTACGGCCGCGGGATGAAGAACGAACACTTGATGCTCAAGACCGAGGAATTCAGGAAGGTCTATAAAGAGGCCGGCGAAAACACCATAGTCACCTTAATTGTGGGCACCAAGAAGTTCCCGTCTCTCATCTATGACGTACAGGAAGACCCCTTGCGCGGAGAATTCACGCACGTGGATTTCTACGGTGTGCATATGGACGAAAAAATTAAAGCCGGAATTCCTTTGGAGTTCACCGGTGAGTCTCCGGCGACCAAGGAGAAGGGGGGTATCGTAAACAAGACCTTACAGGAAATCGAAGTTGAGGCGTTGCCGGCGGATTTGCCGCATGCCTTTACCGTGGACCTTTCCGGTCTCGCCGATATCGGTTCGAGCATCTACGTAAAAGACATCTCCGTTCCGAAGAGCGTAAAAGTCTTGTCCGACGCGGAACAGGTCGTTGTAAGTATTGCCGCTCCCCGCAAGGAAGAAGAAATTATCGCTCCGGTTGTCGCCCCCGATCTCGGAGAGGTCAAAGTGGAAACGGAAGAAAAGAAAGCCGAACGGGAAGCCACGAAGGCAGCCGAAGAAAAAACAGAAAAGTAAACCCCGACACCAAACAAAGGATTAGTTATTTGTTGTTGCCCCACACTTTTGAAAATTTTTCACAAAGCAATTATTCCTCTCATATCAGAATTTTTCTGTCACAAACCAAACAAGGCAACTTCCTTTGTTCTGGTGTGGGGGTAAATTGAAAACCACCCGGATGGGCGGTTTTTGTTTTGTTCTTTGTGGTTTGGAAATGGGGTCTATCCGCGTTATATTTAGGTAAATAACCATGGCCAACGGTAATTTTGATTTGCGTAAGATTAGGTCCCAAAAGCCCAAGGTTTTGGGGGATATTCAGTTCCCGAGCAAAAGTGTTTATAGCCACCTACCCCGGCGGATTAACCTGAGTTTTAAGAGCAAAAGGAGCTTTCCATACCTCGAAATTTTTAAAGCCGCGACGGTTTTGGCGGTCGTCGCCGTATTGATTCTGGGGCACACCGTCGCCCCGACTACCCCGGCTCTCGCGCTGGATTCCACCTCGGAGGCGGAGCGCGCCCAACTGGAGGCAAAACTCAAAGACCTGGAGTCGCAGATGTCCGTCTATCAGGACCAGATAGCCGTTTATCAAAAACAGGGCAACTCCTTGAAGGGGGAAATAGGCAAGTTGAACGCGAAAGTTTCTTCCATCGCCTTGGAAATAAAAGCCAGCGAATATTCACTCCGGCAATTGGAGATAGAGATGTCGTTGAACCAGGGGAAAATTAATAACACCAAACAGGAAATGGTTACCGCGACAAATAGTCTCGCACTTACCCTCAGGCAGATTTATCAGACCGACCGGACCAATGTAGTTTCGATATTCCTCCGAAGCCAGAAGTTGTCCGATTTTTTTAACGACGTGAACAACCTCGCCTCTCTTCAGGACGGCTTGCGCGCGAGCATCAACACCATAAACGACCTGAAAAATAATCTGGAAGATG
>JAVHQZ010000044.1:0-15401 GCA_036171415.1 Minisyncoccota bacterium
GGTTTCGAGCGCAAATTCCGCGAATCTTTGGTCAACTTTAAACATTGTTTTGAATAATTTATTTGTTGGTTCGTGAACCCATCTCCAAACCCTACCCGGCCGCGATATAAGCTAATTTCCTAAAGCTCAAGGAGTAAGGACGAAGGTGTATCAGCAAAGAGCGATACATTGAGTCGAAGCGACGCTGAGATTTGGGAAATTAGCTATATCCCTTCGGGTTGCGGTTCTTTTCGCATTCTGCTTCGTCACTCCTCGGAGCTGTAGTCGGGTGACTACTATCTCCTCGTCGTTTCTTGCATCATACAAAAACTATTCGCAACGCGGTGCGGGAGGGGTTTGGAGATGGGTTCTTGTATATTTTAAGCTACCTGCGGGGATTTGCAATTCCCTGCCTGACGGCAGGCAGGATTGACTCATTGCCGTTCCGCGCCTAATCTACTGGAAGCATTTTACGGAGGAAAAATTGAAAGATATGAAGCTCCCGCCAAAGTTCTGGAGCGAGAAAGATGTTTCGGACGCTACCCACGCAAGCCTGAACGGAAGTTATCACGAGTTGTGCTATGTGGCGCTCCGAATTCTGAAGCGCATGAAACGGATGCGCCCGGAATCAATTATCGCCATCGTCTGCGGCTCAATCACAACCGGCGGCACCCTCCCGGGCGCCGAGGTCAAGAAAAATCTCGAGGCCTTCGCGAGCATGATTCTTCGGCTGGAGGCCCGCGGGGGCGCGGTCTTCAACCAACTGCCCTTCGAGGAATATCTTTTCGCGATTCTCCGGGCCCGCCCGAATGAAAGTCCGGATGTTCTCCTCGAATCCTTCTATCTCCCCATTTTCGAATCAGGAAATATCCAACTCGCTTATTTCCTCCCCGGCTGGGAAAAGTCCCACGGGGCGCTCTGGGAAAACGAGCAGATAAAAAGGCTGAACCTTGCCTACTGCCTGGTCGACCGCATCTAGCAAAATCCCCGCCATCCGGCGGGGATTTCTTATCTGGCTATGCGTTTTTTATTCTTCCGCCGCGCCGACTGAGGAGCATTCTTCTTTGGCACGGCTCTTTTCACGAGCGGGCAAGGAGTCCGCCCCGGCGGACGAGCGAGCGAAAAACGCCAGCGAAAACTCGCGCGCGGGTTTGAGCGGTAGGCAAAGAAAAATGGGAGTTATACTTATCCTATTTCTTCTTTGCCTAAATACTTTTGCAAGACTTTCGGCACACGGATTTTACCTTCAGCGGTCTGGTTGTTTTCCATAATGGCGATGAGCATCCGGCCGATGGCAAAAGCGGTGGCATCGTTCATATGTACAAGCTCCGCCTTCCCTTCTTTATTTCTAAATTTAGTCGCCAACCTCCTGGATTGATAATCAGTCATTAAGTCTGAGGTGTGCGTCTCTCTATATCTATTCTGGCCGGGCATCCAGCACTCTATATCTATCTGCCTAGCGTCCGGCCCGCCCATATCGCCCGTGCAGACCGAAACGACCTGATACGGAATATCCAAAGATTGCACCAAATATTCCTGCACCGAAACAATAAAGTCCTGCTCTTTGCGGGAATTTCCGGGAATGGTAAAAGATTCCATCTCCAGTTTATCGAACTGATGCACGCGCAAAATTCCTTTCACGTCTTTGCCGTAAGAACCGGATTCGCGCCGGAATGCCGGGGAAAAGCCGATGTAGCGTATCGGCAAATCTTCTTCTTTCAGTGTCTCGTCCATGTGGAGCGGCCCAAGCGTGTGTTCCGCGCTCCCTATTAAATAGAGGTCGTCTTTCGGGAGATAGTATCTTTCCTCTTCCTGGCCGGGGTCCAGCCGGGCCATACGCTTAAAAACGTCAGGCCGGATCATGACCGGCGGAACAACGGGGATAAAAGGTTTCGGCGAATACCCGGGCTCAATTTTTTCCGCGAGTTCGTGAATAACTTCGGGGTCGGTCAGAACTTCAAAAACATAGTTCACGATGGCATATTCCAAGCGGGCGGCATCGCCGAAAAGATAGTTGAATCTTGCGCCGGAAATCTTCGCCGCTTTTTCCGTATCCAAAAGTCCGAGTTTTTCTCCGAGGGCGATGTGGTCGCTTATATCAAAATCAAACTTTGTCGGCTCGCCCCATTTGCGGACAACAACATTTTCGGTTTCGTCCTTCCCGACGGGAACATCATCATACGCGGGATTGGGTATTTTTATCCAAACCGCGTTCCTAGCTTCTTCCGCCTCGTTTACCTTGCTTTCCAAAAGTTTTTCTTCGCCCTTCAACCTCTTACCTTCTTCTATATTTCTCTCCGCGCTGGCCTTCTTTTGGGCGCCGCGCAGAATCTCAAGTTCCGTCGTAGCTTTACGCCACTCTCCGTCCAAACGCAAAAATTCGTCCACAAGCATGGGGTCTGCCTTCTTCTTGGCTATGGCGTCCTTAATTTTTTCGGGTTCTTTTCTTAAAAGATTCGCGTCGAGCATGAATTAATAATATAGCCAGTCGGATAAAAAGAAAAACCGGACAGCTTCTAAGTTGTCCGGTCTAAATTTACTCTTTAGGAGGCTTGGTCCAGCAGGAACGGCAACGCACCGTGTACTGCTTACTACCAATCTCTACGCGCTGGCCGGTGCCGGCAACCAACTTCTGGGTAATTACCCCGGGAGCCTGCTTACAATTCGTGCAAACGGCGGTCTTGGTTAGCACGTCTTCGGAAAGGGCCATCAGGTCGGGCATGGGACCGAAGGGTTCGCCCCAGGCATCCAGGTTCAACCCAGCGATGATGATTCTTTCCACGATTCCGTAGCGTGTGACTTCCTTAATTGCGTCGACTATCCAATCCTCGAAAAGCTCGGCTTCGTCTACCGCGATCACCTGTGGGCGCTGTTCCCTGACTAACGCCATGAAATGTTCGTATGATTTCACGGAGACGGCGGGCATTTTCCGCGAAAACTCTTCCCCGCCATCCGCATCGCCGTGCCGTGCGGCAATAAAATCGCCGCCTTCCACGCGATCGTCGATGACCGGCTTCATGACAAGAACCCGCTTGCCGGCGATCCGTTCGCGCCTGACCCGACCCATAACTTCTTCGCTTTTCCCCGAACCCATGGGTCCGGCGACAGCCTCAACTTTTACGGGCATTTTCTCCTCCTTTTGATGAACTGCCCTAAGCATAAATCAACGGCTATTATTTTCAAATTATAATCCTCCGGGCGTTATTGCGTTTTCCCCGGGAACGGCGATATATTTAATTCAGCAAATATAAAACGGAGGAATCAATGGTCAAAATCATCCCGCCCAAAAAGTACGCTACTCCGGAGTTCATGGCGGCGGTTAATTTTAACCATCTCTTTAACGCCTTTCTCGAAGAGGAAGCCAAGCTGCTGAAAGAGGCGGAGCCGGAATGTCCGGTTCTCTTGCCGGAACAAACGCTTTTCCATCTGAAGCTTATCCGGGATTCGCTGTCCCTGGAGAACCAGGCAACCTCGATATCCGAAATTCTGACGGCGCCGGAAGAAGTTCTGATGGCGACGGGAAGGGATTTCTTCCGGGTTCCGGAGATGGCCCTTTTCACAACGGACGTCTGGCTGTTCTTCCTGGCGCTGGACTTCAGAAACGGGCAGATGCGGATGGTGAGCGACCAGATGATCGCGATGTTCCCGGAAATTTTCGAGCCGACCATCGTTTTCGGACACGACGTCATCAAGGTGCTCGCGTCCATCGAAAAGACCCTGCCTCGGGGAGAAAAGATTCCCGTGCAGGCGCGCTCTATCCTCCCTCTCATCGCGGCCTGACACCAAGCCCCCACCCGGGGGCTTTTTCTTTTCAAATCCCGAGACTGCTCATATAATAGATGGACATGGCAAAACAAGCCGAAAAAACTGATCTAGATGGAATTCGACATTCTCTGGCGCACCTTTTAGCCGCGGCGGTTCTCAAAGAATTCCCGGACGCGAAACTCGCCATCGGCCCGACCATAGAAAACGGATTTTATTATGATTTCCTCCTTCCCCGATCGCTTACCCCCGAAGACCTGAAGGGTTTTGAGAAAAATATGAAGAAGATGATCGGCGGGAACTTGCCCTTCTCCGGCGAGGAAGTGACCGTCGCCGAAGCCAAAAAGAAATTCAAGGACCAGCCGTTCAAACTGGAACTTATTGAAGAATTCTCGGGCGAAGGCAAAAAGCTGACCATTTATAAAACCGGCGAAATTTTTACGGACCTCTGCCGGGGCGGACACGTGGAAAATACCAAAGAAATTCCCGCGGACGGATTCAAATTGGAAAAAATAGCGGGCGCTTATTGGCGCGGCGACGAAAAAAACCCGATGCTCCAGCGCATCTACGGATTGGCGTTTGAATCCAAAACGGAGTTGGACAAATATCTAGCCCTTATGGAAGAAGCCAAAAAGCGCGATCACCGAAAACTAGGCAAAGAGCTCGGCCTTTTCATGATTAGCGAAGAAGTCGGCCCGGGACTACCCATGTTTTATCCTAAGGGCACAATTTTGCGCCGCACCGTGGAAAACTATATAACCGAGCTGCAGGAATCCAAGGGCTACGTGCCGATTTGGATTCCGCATATCACCAAGGGCGAACTGTATAAGATTTCCGGCCACCTGGATAAATACGACGCGATGTACCCGCCGATGGATTTGAAGGGCGAATCGAAATACTACCTGAAACCGATGAACTGCCCGCACTTCATGATGCTCTACAAGAGCATCCCCCACTCCTACCGGGAACTTCCCGTCCGCTATACCTGCACGACCACCAACTACCGCTACGAAAAATCCGGCGAGCTCTCGGGACTTACCCGCGTGCGCGCGCTTACCCAAGACGACTGCCACGTATTCGCGCGACCCGACCAAATTGAGGAGGAGGTTAATTTGATGCTGGATATGATAGAGGAGGTTTATAAAACTTTCGGCTTCAAGGATTTCTGGGTGCGCGTCTCAACTCACGACCCGGAAAATAAGGAAAAATACATCGGCGACCCGAAAATCTGGAAGGCCTCCGAAGCGGCCTTGGAAAAACTCATTAAAAACCGCGGCTGGAAACACGAGATGGGCGTCGGCGAAGCCGCCTTCTACGGACCGAAGTTGGACTTCATTTTTAAAGACGTTTTGGGCCGGGAGTGGCAGCTTTCCACAATACAGCTTGATATGAATCTGCCTAAGCGATTTGACTTGGAATACACCGACGAGAAGGGCGAGAAGATCCAGCCGGTTGTAATTCACCGGGCGATTCTCGGCTCCACCGAAAGATTTTTGGGGATACTGATAGAGCACTTCGCCGGAGCCTTCCCGCTTTGGCTCGCCCCGGTTCAGGCCGTAGTTATTCCTGTCGGAGAAAAATTTGATAAATACGCGGCTCAAGTTAAAGAGGCCTTGGCAAAAGAAGGCGTGCGCGTAGAAATTTCCCCTGCCACGGAAACTTTGGGTAAAAGAATCCGCGAAGCGGAACTACAAAAAATCCCCTACACACTCGTGGTCGGAGAAAAAGAAGAAGAGGCGCAAACGGTCAGTATCCGCCACTACAAGCGCGGACAGGAAGGGGTCAAAAAGCTCTCGGATTTGATGGCCAGTCTGCGGAAGGAAATAGACGAAAAATCCCTCACCTAACAAAGAAAGTTGTCTTGCCCGGTCTGTAGCGTCCGATAAATGAACGACTTTTAGTCGGTTATAAATCTGCGAAGTATTAACTGTCCGCGAAAATATAAAAAAGATTCTTTGTTGGGTGAGGGATAGAAATTTTAAAGCCCCCGCGCAGGGGGCTTTTGTTGTGAGTCGGTTTATTCCGACTCGACCGAAAGATGGCCGGAGCGGAAAGCCTTTTCCGTGAAGAGAAGGAAGAGTGCTCCGACCGGAACGAGAAGCAGGGTGACGAAGAGTGAGCTGAGGCGGCGCATGTGCTACCTCCGGTTGATTGGACGGACCGTCCAGTTGAAGTCCGCCGTCCGCGGCGCCTCGGACCAGTTGACCTGGTCTTCCTCGTCGGAACCCGTGAACTTGTGGCTCTTCTTCCTGCCGAAGAAAAGGGCGGCGATAGCCGCGAGACCGAAAAGGGCGAAAAACTTCTTCATTGGTTCTCCTTTACCACTTCTTGGTGGCGAGAATTGAGTGAAAAAGCAGCGCAGCGAGAAACAGTCCCGAGAACACATTCCCCGGCACCCCGGGAATCATGTTGCCTGAGCCGACCTTCACGGATGCGAGCAGAACCACGAAAATTGCGAATGGGATGAAAAGAATCGCTCCACGGCGAAGATATCTCGCTTCGTCTTCCACTTTCTTATCTCCTTTCGTTCGTTGTAAGATATGATGGACTGAGAAGAGTATACCATATATATACAAAATGTCAAGATTATCTAAAATAGTCGTGGTCCTCGGTCCCACCGCTTCCGGCAAGTCCGACCTAGCCGTAGCGCTGGCTAAAAAAATCTCCGCCCGAGGCGGATCCGCCTTCGGCGGAAACGGTGCTGAAATAATTTCCGCCGATTCCCGCCAGGTTTATAGAGGTCTCAATATCGGCACCGGGAAAATAACCAAGCGGGAGATGCGGGGCGTGCCCCACTATCTTTTGGATGTGGCAAGTCCTAAGAATGTCTTTACTGCCTCAATGTATGAACGGCTCGCCAAGCAGGCAATCAACAGAATACTCCGAAAAGGAAAACTCCCGATAATTTGCGGCGGAACGGGCTTTTATATTGCCGCGGCGCTTGAGGAAAAGACCTTTGCCGAGGTTCCGCCGAATTTGAAGCTTCGGAAAAAATTGGAAAGGAAATCCACGGAGGTACTTTTCACGCAATTACAAAAACTGGACCCGGAGCGGGCGGCCTCTATTGACCTACAAAATCCCCGAAGGCTTGTCCGGGCACTCGAAATCGTCCTCACAACCGGGAAACCCGTCGGTCCGAGGAACAGAAAGGAAATGTATGATGCGTTGAAGCTCGGCGTCACCTGGCCCAAAAATATTTTACAAAAAAGAATTCACGCTCGTCTTTTAAAGAGGCTCCGCGGCGGGATGATAAATGAGGTTAAAAAATTAGGCAAAGACGGCGTAAGTTCCGCGCGCCTTGAGTCCTTGGGGCTGGAATACCGTTACGTCGGCAGATTCTTAGAGGGCCTTTTGGATAAAAAGGAGATGGCCCCGCAACTCGAACGGGAAATCGTCGCCTATTCTAAGCGCCAGCTTACTTGGTTTAAAAAAGATAAGAACATCCATTGGATAACCGGCGTGCGCGGCGCCGAATTCTTAATCCGCCGTTTTCTATCAGATTGATATTGCGCTAATAGGCACCCGGTATTAGACTGTAAAAAGCTTTATTGACCGGTTAGGGGGGCGCAATGAAAATAGATAAAGTATTCAAGGCGGAATTGATGAGGGGTAGAAAAGTATTTGCCGTAATCGGCGATTCTTTTTTTAAGGCCAGTCTTTCCGGGCCCGACCTGAAACTCACTCTCCTACCCATGACAAACGAAGAGGTCTTATCGGAAATCCGCAAAAGGATGAGGGGCAACCAAGGAATGTGACTTCAGATATAGCCAAGCTTTCACATCTCCGCCTTTCGGCGGATTTTTTTATTCCGGCGGTCAGGGGCGCGGAAGAATTTTCTATTTCCCAAATTTTTCTTTTAACAGTTCCGCAAGTTCGTCCGGCTTGGCGGCGCCTCGTGTCTTTTTCATAACTTGCCCGATAAGAAATTGGAGGCTAGCTTCTTTTCCGTTTTTATAATCTTCCACGGCTTTCGGGTTTTCTTTTACCGCTTCGTCTATCGCAACAGTGAGCGCGTCTCCGCCTATGGCTCCCTGGCCCGCAAGCAAAGTTTCCGGGTCCTCCCCTTCCGCGAACATTTTCAAAAGTGCGTCCTTCGCTTGCCGGCTGGTGATTTTTCCCTCGCTTATCATATAAACCAAATGAGCCAGGTGTTCCGGGGGTATTTTTATTTCGTTAAGGGCGAAGCCTTTCCCTTTCATAAGTCCCAAAAGATCGGTGGTCAGATAGTTATAAAGCAGGGCGTAGTCTGCCTTATCCGATTTTTCTTTTAGCTCCGAAGCGGCCTCTTCATAATATTCGGCGAGTGCTTCGTCGTCCGCTAAAAATTCCGCCTGGGTCTTAGATAGACCGTACTCCGAGGCAAATCTGATTCTTTTGGCCTCCGGAAGTTCCGGCAGTTCCGCCTTAAGCCTTTCTATGTCAAATCCGGAGGTTTTGAAGGCCGGCAAATCCGGCTCCGGAAAATATCTGTATTCGTGCGCGCTCTCTTTAGAGCGCTGGCTCACCGTAGTCTTTTTTACATCGTCCCAGCCGCGGGTTTCTTGTTTTATTTTTTCTCCCTCCCCTTTTTCCAAAAGCTCCGTTTGCCTCTCTGTCTCTTTGGCGACCGCCCCCTCTACCGCCTTGAAGGAATTAATGTTTTTAACTTCTACCTTGGTACCCATATTCATAGAGATATTTACTTCGACGCGCATTTCGCCTTTTTCCATATTCGCGTCCGAGACTCCGAGATAGCGCAAAATTCTTTGGAGTTCTTTGGCAAAAGCGCTAGCCTGCTCGGCGCTTCGTATGTCCGGCTCGGTCACGAGCTCCATGAGGGGCACGCCCGCGCGATTGAAGTCCACAAGAGTTTTTCCTTCCGAATCGTGCGACAACGTTCCCGTATCTTCCTCCAAATGGATTCTCGTGACGCGCACGCCGTTTAACGTGCCTCCGGTAACAAGCGGTTTGTCGTACTGGGAAATCTGGTAGCCCTTCGGGAGGTCGGGATAAAAATAATTTTTCCGGTCAAACTTTGTCTCTTCGGCGATTTTTCCGCCTATCGCCAAACCGACCCGGATAACCGACTCTATCGCTTTTTTGTTCATAACCGGGAGACATCCCGGATGCCCCATACAAATCGGGCAGACGTTCACGTTTGGATGCTTTTCGTCCGGATCGTTCGGAGAGTCGCAAAACATCTTGGTCGCTGTTTTAAGCTCGGCGTGTATTTCCAAGCCTATTGTCGGTTCGTAAATCTTACCCATTTAATCCATTCTACAAAATTTCGGCCCTCAAAGGAAGAACGTTGCCAAGTCCGGAGCTTTAACGTAGATTAAGGATAATCTGATGGTCCAAAAGATATATACTCCGAAGGTCATCGCCGACCCCATCTACGGGATATTCGACATCCGCCCGATGCTCCCCATGGTTGAAACCGAAGAGTTTCAGTCTTTGGGCGAAAAAAAACAGTTGGGACTCGCCCATCTTGTTTTCCCTTCCGCGACCCATACCCGCAAAGCCCATTCCCTGGGCGCCTATCACGCGACCCGTGAACTCGCCAATCTTTGGATTAGTTTGGGATTAATAAACGAGAAGCAGGGCTTGGCTCTCTCGGCTTACGCGCTCTACCATGACATCGGACATCCGGCCTTCTCCCACGTAACCGAAGAACTCTGCCCCAAGGATAACGATGGCATGAGCCTGGATCTGATAAATAAACTGAGGAAGCCGATTGAAGAAACCGGCGCGGATTTTGAACTGGTTCAAAAAATGGCGAGCCACGAAGACCCGCTTTATTTGGCGGTTCACGACAAAAATCTGGGAATGGAAAAGTTGGACTACCTGGAGCGCGACGGACTTTATACGATACTCAGCCGTCCGTCGGGAATAGATTATCTCCGAAAGCATATTTATTTCGTGAACGGCGAATTGATGATAGACGAAAAAGTGGTGGATAACGCCATCGAGGTTCAGAATTTTTATCTAAAAATGTACAAAAATGTTTACCTTCGGAAAACTTCGGTTATCGCCCAAAGAATGCTCCAAAAGATTGTCTACCATACTGTTCTTGAAGGAGAATTGAAGCCGGAAGAGCTCCAGGGTCTGACCGACGGGGAACTGATCGGTATCGTTCGGACCTCGGAAAATAAAACCGCGAGAAACCTTTATGACCACTTCAAGCGTCGAGACCTTTTCCGGGAAACCATAACCATAAGGCATAAGGATTTCGTTTCTTCTTATAATCCGACCGGAAAAAATATCGCGGTTTTCGGCCTTGAGGAAAAAGAGCTTGAGAAATTAATCCAATCCCCTAAGTTCAACGTCAAAAATCAGACTGAACTCGAAAAATTCGAGAAGAAAGTATCCGAACTAGCCGATATTCCTTTTGAAGAAATTCTGGCGGTTCCGGTATTCAACGCCTGGCGGTTTAAGAACCGGGATATCCGGATTTATTCGGAAATGAGCGAACCGCTCTCGCTTTTGGAACGATTTCCGTCCCATTTTAAAAACATGGAAGAAATCGCCAAGTCCTATACCGCCTTCCGCATCTGCACCACGGAAAAATACAGGGAGCGCCTTAGCTCCCCGGAAATTTCCAAGAAAGTTCTGGATCTGGTCCTGGAGTTCTCGAAGTAAAGAAAACCCCGTGAGATAGAGCGAGGTGTCGCTCGCTATCTCACGGGGTCGCATACTACTTTAACTTTTTGAAATCTTCTGAAGAACTGTTTCTGAGCTCAAAGAGGAGCTCTTTGGTGACCGTCTTAAGCGGAGGTTCGCCGTCGACTTCAACGATTTTTCCGAAACGGCCGTGCTGCCTGCCGAAGTCAATGACCCTCTCATAGGCCTTGATCGTTCTCCGGATGCCTTCCTCGGTCTCGAAGATATCTTTGAGCTTGCCGTTTTTCGCGAGCCTTGAAACTGCCGTTTCCGGAGAAAGTCGGATATATTCGGTGAGATCCGGACGGATGTAGTGGCGTCCCAAAAGCCTGTCCTGCCAGGCCAGAAGATCGGCAAAATCCACACCGTGCGAGATACCGAAAGCAAAAGTGGAAAGCTCGTAGCGAACGCAGATGATGTTCGTTCCGGAATCCAGAAGCGGACCCAAAACCATCACGCAATGCCAGAGCCGGTCCAACATGAAAATAATCTGCTTCTCCAAAACGGAAACAGCTTGGCCGGACTGCATCCGTCGCAGGATGGCTACAACCCGCCCTAGTGTATCCGGAAATTTGGAAAGAAGGGTTTCCGCCAGACCGATAGCTTCGAAATATGGCGCCTTGGAATTGTTTTCGATTGAAGCGCGGGCAACCTGGCCGAACGGCCCCTTGGAGGGCTCGATTTCCAGCCTTATCTGGATGCCGGCCTCCGCCGCTTTTTGAACCAAAATTTGAGCCTGCTCATCTTTCCCGGTACAGGTCACGCCTTCTAAGACGACGAGAAAACCTCTTCGTTTGTTTTTCATCACTCCTCCTTTAAGACTAGCAAAGGACTAGGACAAGCATACAAAAACTCCCGCCGTTTGGCGAAAGTTTTTTAAGTGCCTAGTCTATTACTTCGATGCCCATCGAGCGGGCGCTTCCCCGGATAATCTTTTCCGCGGCGTCTATGTCGTTAGCGTTCAAGTCCACCATCTTTTGCTCGGCGATTTTCCGGACATCTTCCCGGGTCACCTTACCCACCTTGCCCTTAAGGGGATCGGCAGCACCTTTCTCAACGCCGGCGGCTTTTCTTAAAAGCGCGGAGGCGGGAGAGGTTTTGAGCTTGAAGGTGAAGGAGCGGTCTTCGTAGACGGTGATTTCCGCGGGGATGATGTCGCCTGTCTTATCCTTGGTCGCGTCGTTGAACTGCTTGCAGAATTCCTGAATGTTCACGCCCTGGGGACCAAGCGCGGTACCGATCGGAGGCGCGGGGTTAGCCTTACCGGCTTCGATCTGGAGCTTCAATACTGTTTTGATTTTTTTTGCCATTTTTTTAGTAAATTTGTCGCCGGCCGAGGTTAACCTTTGACGCTCTGTAGTTTATATCCCCTGGGCTTAGATTTCAACCCCTGAAGGTCTTTGAGCGAAATCTGCTTCTCGCCGCTGCGACTTAACGATTTATTCTTTAGCGCATCCCAAACGCGCTGCATTTCTCCGTTATAGATTAGCTTGTGCGCACCGGTTTCTCTGTCGATTTTAATTACCATCAAAATTCCGTCGCCAAGCCCCTCTTTTGGCGGTTCTTTTAAATATGTTCCATTTCCTCCGGTCGCCTTTATCTGTACGTTTTTGCCGCCCACCACACCATCCCAAACATGCTTACCGACATCGTGCAGTTTAACTTTGTAAAAAATGCTAGCCGCTACCTCTCCTATGTCGCCGACCATCCTCCCGTCAGGAGTAAATAAGCGCATTCCACCAGAAGTTTTGGATAATTTCCGGCAGGCATCAAATACATTTTTTACTGTCGCCTCAAATTCAGATTTTTTCATAGCTCCTTTATTTGTATTCTCTGCCGCCTGGTGCAGATTTTAATTTGGCGGGGCGCGTCGCAGGCATTTTAGCCTGGCTCCCGCTACAGCGGGATAAAATGCCTAGATTGAGATGCGTTTCGCGCCGGCGAAACGACATCGTCCCCGCAAAGTTAAAATCAAACTTTCTTAACCTGCAACGAATCGAGCTCAATCGCCGTGTCCCGGCCGAAGATTGGCACCAAGACTTTAATTCTTCCCCTGTCTTCGTCGATTTCGGAAACCTTGCCGTCATAGTCTTTAAACGGTCCGTCCGTTATTTTAACCAGGTCGCCGATACGGAGGTCCACGTTAAATTTGCTCTCTTCCTTGCCCATCCGGGAAAGAAGCGAGTCCACCTCATCTTTCGAAAGCGGGGTGGGCTTGGTGGAATCCGCGCCGACAAAGCCGGTAACGCGGGGGGTGTTCCGAACCACATACCAAGAATCCTCGGTTAAAATCATTCTAACAAGAACATACCCAGGATAAAGTTTATCCTCGATAGTTGTCCGCTTGCCGTCTTTAACCCGGATCTTTTTTTCAACCGGAACGACTACTTCAAAAATTTTGTCGTCCATAGACAAAGATTCCACGCGCTGTTTCAGGTAGCGAGCGACGGCTTCTTCGTAACCCGAATAAGTGTGGACCGCGAACCACTCCGGGCTTCCTTTTTCGTTTTTATTTTTTACTTCGTCCATAACTAAAGACTTATTGATTAATAATTTTCGCGACGAAATTTTTGGATTTTAGGCGAGGCGAAGTGAAAATTATGAAGCATACACAAAGTGTCTGTTGAAGAATTTTCGCAAAGCCGCAACCAAAATCCGGAAATTGCAGTAGAAAGATTATTATTCATGAAGTCTTAGATTTTGATGACGATTTTGAGCAAATACTCAAAGAAAGCGTCAAAAACACCCAAAAATACCGCGAGTCCGAGGGAAACTCTCACGACGACGCTGGTTAATTTTATCGCTTCGGCTCTGGTCGGCCATTGAACATTTCTAAGTTCGTGCCGGGCCTCAATCAGATAGGTTTTTATCCTGGTGAACATTTTAATTGATTCAAAAAAACTGGGGTCTCCAGTAACGGTATCCTACCACAATATCCCCTATTTGCAAGTCTGCCCCCGAATGAAAAACGAAGTTAAATGTCTAAGTTCCGGACGTTCGCGGCATGGGTCTGGATAAACTGCTTCCGGGGCGCTACTTCGTCGCCCATCAATATATCGAAAAGCTTGCCCGCCGCCTCGGCGTCATCAACCGTTATCTGTTTTAAAATGCGGCTTTCGGGATTCATTGTCGTTTCCCAAAGCTGGTCCGGATTCATTTCACCCAAACCTTTGTAGCGAGACACGTTTACGCTCCCTTTCTTTTCCATTTCCTTAACCGTCTTCTCCTGGGCTTTTTCATCGAAGGCATACTTTATCTCCTTGCCCTGCTGGAGCCTAAAAAGCGGAGGGCAGGCGGCATAAAGGTAGCCGGTCTCAATAAGGTTCGGGAAGTAGCGGTAGAAAAGAGTAAGGAGCAGGGTCCGGATGTGCGCGCCGTCTACGTCCGCGTCGGTCATGATAATAATTTTGTGGTAGCGGGCCTTGGTGACGTCAAAGTCGTTTCCGATTGCCGCGCCCACGGCGATAACCAAGGAACGGATTTCCGTGTTCGCGAGCATTTTGTCCAAGCGGGATTTTTCCACGTTCAAAATTTTTCCGCGAAGCGGAAGGATGGCCTGCGTGCGCCGGTCGCGTCCGGACTTAGCCGAACCTCCGGCGGAGTCTCCCTCTACAATAAATAGTTCCGATTCCGAAGCGTCTTTGGATATACAGTCCGCGAGTTTGCCCGGCAAAGTCAGTCCTTCAAGCGCCCCCTTTCTAAGAACCGTATCCTTTGCCGCCTTGGCCGCCCTTCTTGCCCTCGCGGCGAGAAGCACTTTCTCGATAATGCGCCGGGCTTCCTGAGGGTGCTTTTCCAAATAATCTTTGAGCCCTTCATTGACCACGCTCTCTACGGCGGGCCTCGCCTCGGGCGAGCCCAACCTGGCTTTGGTTTGGCCTTCAAATTGAGGCTCCGGGAGCTTTACCGAAATAACAGTTACCAAGCCCTCACGCGTATCTTCGGCGGTCAGATTCTCGTCTTTTTCTTTCAGATAATTTTCGCTGCGCGCATAGCTATTAAGCGTCCTCGTTATAGCGCTCCTGAAGCCGGTCACGTGCATTCCCCCGTCCGGATTAAAAATATTGTTCGCGAAACCAAGCTCCTTGGTTTCAATGTCGTCCACATAGGTAAACGCGACTTCAACTTCAACCTTATCTGACTGCTTATGCACATAAAAAATATCGTCCTGGAGAGATTTTTTACTCCGGGAAAGGTGATTTACGAAAGACATCACTCCGCCCTCAAAATAAAATCCGTAGGCGGAAACAGTGCCTTCGCTCCTGTCTATAAAATTAATCCGCACGCCCTTAGTGAGATAGGCCTGCTGGCGGAGATATTCCCGGATTTTTCTCGGTTCAAATTTTATTTCCTGAAATATTTCCGGGTCGGCCATGAAAGTCGACTTGGTTCCGGTGTGTTTGGAGGTGCCTATCTTTTTAACCTTGGCGACGGGTTTTCCCCGTTTATATTCCTGAGCGTATAACGCTCCGTCGCGGGAAACCTCCACGCGCATGCCTTCGGAAAGCGCGTTAACCACGGAAGCGCCCACGCCGTGAAGACCGCCGGACACTTTATATGAACCTCCGCCGAATTTTCCTCCGGCGTGAAGCGTGGTCATAACGGTTTCGAGCGCCGAAACTTTCGTGTGCGAGTGAATGTCCACGGGAATACCGCGGCCGTCGTCGGCAACAGACACGAGATTGTCGGGCAACATTTCCACGGTAATGTTTTTCGCAAAACCGGCCATCGCTTCGTCGATGGAGTTGTTAACCAATTCCCAAATTAAGTGATGCAGACCCTCGGCGCTCGTAGTGCCGATGTACATGCCGGGCCGCTTGCGGACCGGCTCCAAACCCTCCAAGACGTTTATGTCTTTGGCGTCGTAGGAATGAACTTTTTCTTTTTCGGGCTTATTTTTTACGTCTTCTTTTTTGGATTTAGACATATTTATACGCGATTAAGCACTATTTTGAGCTCCTTTTTGGAGCTCTTTTTGATACCCTAAGTTTACCATTTTTTTAAACGAAAACCAAGCCCGG
>JAVHQZ010000045.1:0-3197 GCA_036171415.1 Minisyncoccota bacterium
GCCGGATACAGCATCGTAGCCGGCAACTACGGTGCGGGCGACGCTCCAATGATGGCCAGTTTGAATGTCGGAGTTTCAACATATGTCTATATAAATACAACCAGGCATGACATCGCCGTCCTTCGTTTCGGCCCGTCCGGAGTAAATGTCGCGCCGGTTACCCCGCCCCCTGGCGGTGGAGGTGGCGGTGGTCCGGTCGTAACCACGACCCCCGGGTCGGGCAACCCTCCTGGACCGGAGCCCACTGCCGGTTCCTGCGACTTTACCCTGACTCCGAACCCCGCCTCCATCAATAAAACCGTTGCCCAGGGCCAGTCCTCCTACATCAGCTTTGGTCTGTCCACTACCAAGCCGGTAGATACAACTTGTCCCGCCATTACGCTAAGCCTCTCAACCGTGAGAGACACGGCTGGAAACACCGTCGCCACGCCTCTTTCTACGAGTCTCACCATCTCCCCGGGCAACTCTACGGTTGCGATATACAATGTGAGTAAATTCCCAGGCAGTTATACGCTTCCCATCAAGGCTTACGGCAGAGGAGTGCAAAAGATCATCGATTTGGAGCTCATAGTGCAATAAAAAAGATCTAGGCACTGTAAATTAACTCGTGCGGCCGCCCAAAACCATTTCTAATGGTGATTTTCCGTATACTTATACACAAACATCGGGAAAGAGAAATGTACTATAATTAACCTATGAGGGAAAAACTTGTTTTGGGGTTGGTGTTGACGCTCTTTTTGGCCGGCGCTGCGTATCTTTCGTCGCAAATCGTTTCCGCGACGATGTTCCGTGATGGAACGCTGCAATATCAATTTAACCAAGGGAACAAAACCGTCGGTCCGAGTGTTTTGACCGGTGGGGGAATAGTCTCGGTTGAAGCAAAACTCAAAACCTGCGATCCGGATATAATGTTATTCCCCGGAATTTATTACGTCCTTCTACCAGGAGGCAGCGCCGACCAGGCAAACCGGAATTTGGTGAAGCTGGCGATAGACCCGCCGGTTAAAGCGATAACTACCGCGAAAGGGGACCCATACAGAGAACTTCACCGCATGTATGATTGGAAGGTAACCCGCGCGGGCGACAGCAAATTATATGCTACCGGCACAATCGACAAGGGTGATTGGGTTTTGGCGGACGATGGATATAGGAACACCGCGCTGGGAGATCCGGCCGGACCCTCGGGAGGTTTAAGTCTCAACCCGCGCGGAGATGTCTGCGGCGGCGCAGTTCACCTCTTTAGCGTGGACCGGATGTGGGTTTCCTGGTACCAGAAGGCTTGGATAAAATTTGACCCAACCAATTTCCCGGTCGGCCAATACACGCTTACTGCCTGCCACGCGGACGGCAACACGGATGGCGGTCCGGCAAGCCGTACGGATTGTCTCGACGTGGATCGGGTGAATTTCAACGTTAGTACTGCGCCATCTCCGCGCGGGAACATTTTCGTGGAAGCGCGGGACACCGACGGAAATAAATTATCCGGGGCAAATTGGAAATTTGTATCTTTACCGGACAAACAGGTTCAGCCGGACGATTCCAAGCCGGCATATTACGGAATTCTACAAGGCAAATATGCGATTGAAGCTGAGCCATTAGCCGGCTATACGCTGGACCATATTCAGACCGCGACCGGTACGGTTCTCGCGCTCGGCGGAGCGAATAAAAATCAGGTGACCCAATGGCTTTGCAATTTCAGTCCGAGCGAGGGTACTGTGCCTACCGCCCAAAATTGCGCGAAATTCGGAACAGCATTCGCGAATTCCACCAAAGCTATCGCGACGGCCCCTTCTTTGCCGGGCGGAATTTTTACTTGGCTCAAAAATATTTTTGCTCCGACCGCCAAGGCAGTAATATTTATGGATACTGTTTGTTCGGCGGAATTTAGCGGCACGGAGTGTCTTGGCTGGACAGATTCGGGTGGCGGTGGCGGAGATGGCGTGGGTGGCGGGGGTGGCGGAGGAGGCGGAGGAGTTTCGAGGCCCCACATTTCCTTCATTTTAGTTTATAAAAAAGGACTCGTAGTTAACCCGGGAACGCCTACACGGCTGGATAGTTTAAGCGTTAATTTATCCTCCGGCCAAATTAAAGTCGGCGATACGGAGACCGCTACGGCCATGTATGACCTGGACGGCAGCGGAGGGCAGACAGCCGCGCAGGTTACCCCAGTCTGGAGTTCTTCGGATGGAACAATTGCCGGCATCAATACAGCCGGGCTTATAACCGGCGTTAAAGCCGGAACGGTTACTATCACGGCCATCTACAGCGGACTTTCCGCTTTCGGCAGCGTGACCGTGGGCGCGCCTTCTGCTCCGGGATTTAAAATAACCGGTCACATCAAGATTTCCGCAGAACCGATAAATGACGGCGACAGCTTTGATTTGTATCTAAGCGACGTTGACCATGCGCTGGTTCCGGCGAACACCGCGACCCGCTTATGGATAGATTCCGGCGAAGGGAAAGGTTTTGAAGATTTCGGCACATGGAAAACCGTAGCTGAACTAGAAAGCGCCGTGGGGCGCACTCGGCGATTGAATTGCTCCAGCTATTCCAGCTATACCCCCGGCAAGCTCGTTTCCATTCTTGGGAAAACCTTGAGCCAAAAATTAAAGGTTGCCTATGGAGGCACGGGTTATGAATCGGAAGCAACTTTCAGCACGAAAAGGTGCGGCGGACCGCCGATAACCCAAGTTTGCGGCGATCCGGACGGGTCCAAAACCGGCACTTGCCCGACCGGTAAAGTCTGCCAACCGGCAAGCGGCGTATATTCTTGCGTGGCTCTGATAGCGGGGGCGCAAACCTGCAGTTCGTTTCAATCCGGCACCTGTCCGACCGGCCAGACGTGTGAAAAAACCTCAAATGGCCTCACGTATTCTTGCCGGGTCTCCAATAGCCCGTCGGCTGTCGTGGTATATACTCCCGGCAAAATAGTGCCGTCCATCGCGACAATCGCGGTCGGGGAAAGTATTCAGCTCCACGCCTACGACGCGGTCCCGCAAGGAACGGCGCAGGGAGAGACGACCAAGTTCCACAGTTTTGCCTATGACGCGTTTTACGTTAAGCAGAACGGTGACCAGTCAGGAAACTTTACCGGGGTTAATCCCGGCACGGTGACTATAACCACCGGTTACTCGGCGGGTCTCGCGCCGATTACTGCGACCATAACCGTAACCGGCACGGCCGTTGCGGGAGCCGGA
>JAVHQZ010000046.1:0-3188 GCA_036171415.1 Minisyncoccota bacterium
GATTCTTTGAAATTTTGCGCAAAAAAAATAAAGAAGGGGTAACGGTCCGGATAATTTGCGACGCCGTGGGAAGCTATGATTTTTTGAATTCCCCCATGGAGGTAAAGCTCAAGGCGGAGGGGATTGAGATAAAATTCTTCAACCCGATAAAGCCCTGGCGCATCGGCAACTTTTCCTCCTGGTTTTTGCGCGACCATAGGAAGCTTTTGATTGTGGACAACCGGATTGGGCACACCGGCGGAGTGGGCTTGGAAAAAAGAATGGAAAACTGGCGGGATACTAACGTGCGGATGACCGGACCTGTAGTTTCCGAAATGAGCTCGGTATTCCGGCAAATGTGGGTCGCGCCGCCGAAACGAAAGTTTTTTAAATTTAGGCCGTCTTTTGTTCCGGACACGGGATTTTCTTTTCTCACCAACTCGCCGAGTTTCCGCGGGCGCTATATTTACCATGATTTACGGAGGAACATCCGTTTTGCAAAAAGTTATATTTATCTGACTACGCCGTATTTCGTGCCCAGCATCAGGATATTCCGGTCGCTAAGAAGAGCGGCCAGGCGGAGAATAGACGTGCGGCTTCTCTTACCCCGTTCTTCCGATGTCAAAACCGCCGACATCGCCGCCGGTTCCTATTTTATTTTGGCTATAAACGCAGGCATTAAAATATATCTTTATGATAACGGGCGCGTGTTGCATACGAAGAGCGGAGTAATCGACGACAATTGGGCAACGGTAGGCAGCGCGAATCTGGATAACTTAAGTCTGCTTTTGAATTTTGAAGGGAACATCAGGAGTTCAGACGGAGGTTTTATTTCCGAACTGAAAGAGCAGTTTTTAAAAGACGCGTCGGGTATTGAGCCTCTGACTAAAGAGGATTGGATGAAGAGGTCTCTTTTCAGGAAATTTCTGGAGATTATTACCTGGCCAATTCACCAGATTCTATAAACCGGCGGCGAAAGTGATATAATCATTTATATGAATCCCTTAGTAGAATTATGATAAGCTCCGCTTTTTGTATTACTACTGAGGATGGAAGAAATAGCTAAGCTCGTTCACTACTCTGAACTTAAGGAAGTCGAATAAATCAATAAATCATAATTTCACTACAGGATGAAAACCTCCACATTGAAAAAGATAGTTTGGCCCGCGGTTCTTTTGGTTGTAATCGGCCTTATAGTCTGGGCGGCGATACTCGTGCCCAATCAGCCCGACAAACTGGATTCTTTCGCTACCTGCATTAAAAATAGCGGTACTACCTTCTACGGAGCCTTTTGGTGTCCCCATTGTCAGAACCAGAAGGCGCTTTTCGGCCGTTCCGAGCGTTTGCTTCCGTACGTGGAGTGTTCTACTCCGGACGGGCAGAGTTCCCTTCAGGTTTGCACGGACAACGGCATTGAAACTTATCCGACCTGGGTGTTTAAAGACAAATCCCGTTTAACCGGGGAGACGTCTCTTGAAACTCTTGCCCAAAAAACCGGCTGTGAATTGCCGAAATAGATGACTCCGCTCGCTCAAACTGTTACGCATATTTTAGGCATCGGAACATTTCTCGCCGATATCGTTATTATTGTTTTTTTGGTGCTTCTATTATTTCGCAGAAAACGCCACGAGAATCCCAGACTCCACCGGACTTTGGACATCTTGGAAGGGAAGGCTGTGGTTCTCGCATTCGTGCTAACGGTGACCGCTACGGTCTCGAGCTTGTTCTATTCCCAAATTGCCGGTTTTCCGCCCTGTAGCCTCTGTATAATCCAGAGAATTCTTCTTTTCCCGCAGATACTCATTTTAGGTATTGCTTGGTGGTTAGAATCACACCGGCTTATAAAGTACAGCTCCGGGCTTTCCGCGGTCGGCATGCTAGTCGCCGCTTATAATTCCTATCTGCAATTCGGCGGAAGCGAGCATATTTTTTGTAATGTTCTTTCAAACGGCGTTTCCTGCGCCCAAAGATACTTTTTGGAACTGGGCTACATTACTTTGCCGATTATGAGCTTCACGATTTTTACCCTGCTATTTCTTTTAACCTTCCATTTTCATAGAGGAGAGAAGGCGTCCGGATAAGTTTGGGGCATGAATATAAAATATGTCGGTCATTGGGTCAGAGACTACCTATATCTCTTCCGGGGGCAGAGTTACAGTTTTATTTTCAGGAAACCGCCCCGGCATTATTTGGGGCACGTGAAGGAGGGTTTTTCACCCGTGATTCTTATTCCGGGAGTGTTTGAAAAGTGGCAATTTCTGAAGGCGATAGCCGACCCTATCTCGCTCTTGGGGCATCCTGTATATGTTTTGGAACACTTAGGCTATAACACCGGGGAAATATTTAAAGCGGCAAAGTTGGTACGCGAACTTATAGATGAAGAAAAATTAAAAAATGTTGTTATCATCGCCCATAGCAAAGGAGGGCTAATCGGGAAATATGTATTGGCGTTTTATGACGAAGATAAAAAAGTTAAAAAACTTATTTCAATCGCCACGCCGTACAAGGGAAGCACGTTGGCCAAAATATCTTCCGCAAGGGTCTTTAGAGAACTTTTACCCGGCAACGCGGAAACTATACAAAAATTGCATAACGAGAAAGATGTGAACAGGCACATAGTTTCTATATACGGAATTTTTGATAATCACGTTTGGCCCCAGGGCGGTTGCCACCTGGAAGGAGCGAAAAATATTCAAGTTAATACCCACGGACATCACCACATTCTTTTTGATAAGCGTGTTCGGAGTATAGTTTTGGAAGAAGTGGGCGACAATCGAATGTTGTAACTTACTTTTATAAAAAATAAACCGGCTTCATTGGAAGCCGGGATTTTGTAGTTCAGTTCGTGTGCATCCTACCAATCGAAGAATCGAGTCCGGCGCGTTTAAACGCGAACATATTTTCGGCGATTTTCTTCGCCTGTTCCGGAGTTCCGTAGGCTCCGTAACGGTGTACGTACGTTTCGCCGCAATCGCATTTCGCGCGCGTTTCGCCAGTGTGGTCGATTTCAGTTATCTCGCACCGTTTGCCGCCGCAGTGTTTAGATGTCCACTTTGTGCCAATCATATACCCTCCTTTTTGGATTGAATCCGGGACATTATCCCGTGTAACTGAAGCGCAGAACCCGGAACATGTGTTCCACGCCTCCTTTGTGAAGGCGCAGGGCAATGAAGCTGTGTTCTTCCGACGGATAGACTCTGCCGTCCGTG
>JAVHQZ010000047.1:0-3164 GCA_036171415.1 Minisyncoccota bacterium
TTCTTCTTTTTTAATTTTTATTTATTTTTTTAAAGCGCCCGGAAATGCGACTTTAATTTTTCCAGCTTCGGGCTGATAACCAATTGGCAGTAGGGTTGGTCCTTGTGGGCTTCGTAATAATTCTTGTGGTAGTCTTCCGCTTCGTAAAATTCTTCAAACGGCACGACCTCGGTCACAACAGGCCGATTCTTGTCCGTATCTATTTTTTTGATAAATTCTTCCGCCTCTTTTTTCTGCACTTCATCCATATAAAAAATAGCGGAGCGATATTGGCTGCCGACGTCATTCCCTTGCCGATTCAGGGTGGTCGGGTCGTGAGTCGCGAAAAATACGGTTAGCAAGTCGTTATAGGAAATTACGGCCGGATCGTATTCAAACTCCGTTGCCTCCGCGTGGCCCGTCTCCCCCGTGGAAACCTGCTCGTAGGTCGGGTTTTTAACCTTGCCGCCGGAATAGCCGGGCGTGACCGATTTAACTCCTTTTAATTCTTTGAAGATTGCTTCGGTGCACCAAAAGCATCCTCCCGCGAATACCGCTTTTGCCATACCCCGATTATACCAAAGCCCCGCCGGTTGGGCGGGGCTTTGGAAAGCGATTATCGGGTTCTTTGGAGTTAGACTGTTTTTATTTCCGAAACTGATCCGTTTCTTATCTCCTTCGGTTCTTTTTTATGGAAAAGAGCGAAGGCGACGAGCGCCAGAACAAGCACCGGCAAAAGAATCAAGAGCAGTTTGGGGCCGACGAACCAGGAAACGGTTGCGGTCTGCGGCGTGGACGGGGTAGCGGCGTAGTTCACCGCCGGGGAAGGACTTCCCTCGGCCGGAACGTTTTCGGGGGCCGCGGCAATCGGAGACACTCCCTTCAAGTATGAATCCATCGAAACCAAGACTGACTTTATCCCTCCGAGCGAGGCGCTTAACGTTTGCGGATTCTGTATCGGGTTAGCCTTATCCGCTATCCGCGCGTCAATCTTATTTAAAACTACCTGCAACAGATTCAACGTTTGTCCGAGAAGCGCTCTCGTTTGGATATCCATCTCCGGAGCTGCCGCTGCGGCGTGGGTTACCGGCGCAAGAAACAACATTCCTACTCCTATGAAGCCGATAACGCCTAAAATCATTTTTTTAGACATTTATTATAAAAATTGGTTAATAATGTTACCGACTTTCAAAGAAACTATAATCTGCGCTTTTAAAAGAGCTAAAAACAACTGCCGACAATATGCCACCAACCGGTTTAAATATCAAGGGTTGACCCCGTAGTGAAATTTCGCTTCCTTTTGTTTTTCCGCGCCGTATATTTAACCGCCACCCAGGTATCGATCCGCTGACATTGCAATTCGAAAATTTATTAGAAATTGGTAATGCCAGCGTGAGCGAAATTCTACTATGGGGTTGACCCGGTAATTTTCGGATGTATACTTCCCGCAGTTATTCGAAAGGAGTACGAGCATGATAAACAAGTCCGGGCTTCTCTTTATCGAACCATCGGCAAAGACTTCCGGCTCGCCCGTTATCGACCGGGTCACAAAGAAAATGACCGCGGCTTTCCGCCTCGCGACCCGGGGCCCGGGCTACCGGGGATTCCATGTTTGCAGCTGCGGAGCAACGAGCTCCAACTGCAACTACTTTCTTCCCGGCGGGGAAACCACCAATTCTCTCTGCGTCCACTACCTCGCCTATCACCGGGACGAAGTTCCGCCGGAGCAGGTAGAACGGGTGATGCGCCTCGGCGCCGGTGAAGCCAACCCCACCGCCAAAGAACTTCAGCGTCCCGAACCTGCTCGCCCCAAGCGTTTCCGCTAGATTCGTCTCTGCCGCCCGAAAGGGCGGTTTTTCTTTTGTTATAATCGGGCTATGGGACTTTTTTATACGGGCGCCGGAGACAAAGGAAAAAGTCCGGTTTGGGACAAGAAAAAACTGGATAAAACTTCGCCCGGGCTGACCGCTTTAGGCGACCTGGATGAATTAAATAGCCTCCTGGGTCTTATTCGTAGTCAAAAAATTCTCGCTGACTATAAAAATATTCTTTCGGGGCTAGAAGAAGATATCTTCAGTATTCAGGCGACCAGCTATCTATATATCATCGACCGAAAAGAAAAAGCACCGCCGTTCGGCACGGATAAAACTAAAAAACTCGAAGTTCTGATAGATGCTCTCGAAAAATATGTAAACCCGGAACGGGGTTTTGTCGTTTCCGGAGATGAACCGGTCAGCGCATGGCTAGATTTTGCGCGGGCAGTCTCCCGCCGCGCGGAAAGGAGTGTTTGGATTTTGAATAAAAAGGTTAAATTGCCGTCCGCCATCCTCTCTTACCTAAACCGTCTTTCAAGTCTCCTCTTCGCCCTGGCGCGCGCCTCGGCAAAAAAATCCAAAAAGAAAGAACGCCACCCCAAATACAGATAGTTGCTGTTTTTGCCTTTTTTGCTAAACTGCGAATAGTATATTTCACGCTCGGAGGGTTTATGGGTCTAAACACCAAGTGTTCGCTTCATGGGAACGACCATCCTGATTTTCTCTGCCCAAACAAAGAAAGATTGGCTACGGCCAATAGAGTTGTCCAAATCATGGACTGTAAACTCCATGGTTCCGTCCACGCAAACTGCATGTGCCCCAAAAGAGATCCCTTGGAATGCGCGCGGGAGATGCTCGGCTTTGTTCTTAAAAAGAAAGAGGATGTGGACGCCTGGTTCCTTCGCCCCAACCCCTCCCTCGACGGCAGGACTCCGCAATACTACATTGACGGCGGAAGGGCAGACGTTGTCTTCTCCCTCGTCTGCGACATGATTACCGGCAGCCCGGACTGAAAGGAGCATCTGTGGAACAAAACTTGAGCTGCCCCAAACACGGAAACGAATGCCACGACGTTCTCCGGATCATGGAAATCCTCGAGAAGATGTTCGAGCCGAAAGATGTCGACCAGTGGCTTGGCTGTCCCAATCCCGAACTTAGCGGGAAAACCCCCAGACAGGCTGTGAACGATGGCTTCGCCGACAAACTGAGAGATGCGATGGAAGCCGCCCTCATGGGCGTAACAAGCTAAGTTTTTAGACCCCGCTCCCCGCGGGGTCTTTATTTTTTCGCCAATGACTAGTAAGATAAAACTGTTAATTAGACAGGAATGCCCCCGGCCCGTTCGGCCACAACTTTTCTCTACCATACAGA
>JAVHQZ010000048.1:0-3155 GCA_036171415.1 Minisyncoccota bacterium
CGAAAAGCATCGGCTGCCCGGTTTTGGTAATAATTTTATGATTTTTGGAAATTATTCCGGCGGTACGGTAAATGAGGTTGGTGTTTGTGACTTTTCTGACCTCATCAATCGAGCGAGCCTTAACTTCTTTTATCTTGTCCGAGTAGGGATTTAGCGGATGGTCGGAAAGGTAGAAACCCAGGAGTTCTTTTTCCCAGGCTAATTTTTGGCTCGACGCGGCGGGAGTTGAAGGTTTAAGTTTTAGGGGCGAGGCGGTTTGGGCTGCCGCCGCCCCGAAGAGGGTATTCTGTTGTACCGAGCCTCCTTTTCTGGAAGCCTGGGCGAAGCGCAGTATCTCATCGATGTTTTCAAGGATTTGATTCCGCTCTATGCCTAATGAGTCAAAAGTACCTCCTTTCGCCAGGCTCTCCAAAGATTTTTTGTTCAGGTCCTTGTGGTTTACCCGAGAAAGAACGTCGGCGAAATCTTTAAACGGTCCGCGGTTCACCCGTTCTTCAACAATGGCCTCGGCAATCGCCTGCCCGACGTTTTTAACCGCCAAAAGTCCGAAGCGTATTTTTGCGCCTTCCGGCGAAAAACGGGTAAAACTCTTGTTTATGTCCGGCGATAAGACTTCAACGTTGGATTGTCTCGCCTCGTTTATAAGGAAGGAAATCCGGTCGGTGTCTCCGGCATCGGCGTTTAGAAGGCTTGCCATAAACTCTTCGGGGAAATGGGCTTTAAGATAGGCCGTTCGGTAGCCGATCATGGCATAGCAGGCCGCGTGGCTCTTGTTGAAGCCGTATCTGGCGAAAGGCGGGAAGAGTTCCCAGATAGACATGGCGGTACGGGCATCTATCCCGTTTTTAACCATACCGCTGATGAGCTTTTCTTTCTGTTCGTCGAGGAGCGACTTAATTTTCTTACCGATGGCTTTGCGCAAAGTATCCGCTTCCGCCAAGGAATAACCGGCGAGGTCGCGGGCGATTCTCATCATCTGTTCCTGGTACACGCCGATTCCGCAGGTGGTTTTAAAAATCGGCTCGAGCTTCGGGTGCTGGTAAGTAATTTTTTCTTCGCCGTGTTTGCGCTTGATGAAAGAGGGGATAAGTTCCATCGGGCCCGGGCGATAAAGCGCTACGAGCGCGATTAAGTCTTCCAGTTCGGTCGGCCCGATTTCTTTCATATAGCGGCGCATGCCGGAAGATTCGAATTGGAAAACTCCGGTTGTGTCTCCGCGCTGTAAAAGTTCAAAAGTTTTCGCGTCGTCGAGCGGTATGTCCTCAATCTTCAAATCTTTATTTTGAAGCTCCTTAACGAGGCGCAAAGTGTCTTCAATAATGGTCAGGTTTTTTAGCCCCAAGAAATCTATTTTAAGGAGACCCAAATCTTCGATGCCGTGCATTTCAATCTGGGTGATAATGATGTCTTTGTCTTGCGGAGCGAACTGGAGAGGTACGCGCTCGTCCAAGGGATCGCGGGAAATAACCGTACCGCAGGCGTGCACCGAAGCATGGCGGACTACGCCTTCCAAGTGCATAGCGGTATCAATCAGTTCTTTGGCCTGCGGGTTGGAATTGTAGAAAATTTTGAGGTCCTCGACTTCATCCAAACATTTTTTGAGCCAGCCCTCTTTCATCCCCTGGGTCGGGTTGAAGGGGATAAGTTTCGCTACCTGGTCGCAGAAAGAATAGGGAACGCCCATAGCCCGTCCGGCGTCGCGTATTGCCGCCCGGGCCGCCATCGTTCCGAAGGTGATAATTTGGGCGACATGGTCTTCGCCGTACTTTTGTCTGGCGTACGCCAAAACCTCATCCCTGCGGATGTCCGCGAAGTCTATATCTATATCCGGCATTTGAATGCGTTCCGGGTTCAGGAAGCGCTCAAAGAGCAGGTCGTATTTAAGCGGGTCAATATCCGTGATGCTTAAGATGTAGGAAACGATGCTGCCGGCGGCCGAACCGCGGCCGGGACCCACGGAAATACCGTGGTTTTTAGCCCAGTTGATGAGGTCCTGCACGATAAGGAAATAGTCGGCAAAACCTGTCTTTTCGATAACGCCCATTTCATATTCCACCCGCTCCAACACCTCTTTGGTTTTTTTATCGCCGGGGTAGCGGTTCCCGATGCGTTCTTCAACCAACTCGCGCAAGTAAGCGTTCGCGGTTTTGCCGTCCGGCTTCGCGAAGTTAGGGAGTAAGGTTTTGCCGAGCTCCATTTCGAAGTTGCACATCTCCGCAATCTTTACCGTATTCGCCACAGCTTCTGGAACGTGCGCGAATTTCTTTTCCATCTCCTCCGGGGAAGTGAGGGAGAAATCTTCATTTTTAAAAGAAAGCCTGTCGTCGTCCGTTAGTTTATTTCCTGTTTGTATCGCGAGAAGAATATCGTGATAGTGCGCGTCTTCCGGTTTCAAGTAGTGGAGGTCCTGGGTCGCGGCCAAGGGGATTCCGGTTTCCGCCGAAAGTTTTATCAAGTCCGCTTCAATATCTTCGGATTCTTTTATGTTCGGATGCTTCTGGATCTCTATATAATAATTTCCCTTGCCGAAAATCTTCTCGTGCTCCAAGGCAATCTGTTTCGCCGAGTCGTAATTTTTCGCGAGAAGCGCCTGGCCGATTTCTCCGCCTAAACACGCAGAAAGAGCGATAAGACCTTCGTGGTGTTCGCGCAACAAATCTTTATCCACCCGTGGCTTGTAATAAAAACCTTCGAGATGCGCCTTGGTAACCAGTTTAATTAAATTTTTCCAGCCGGTCGCGTTCTTTACGAGGAGGATTAAGTGGTAATAGCGCTCGCTGGATTCTTTGGAGAAGCGGTCCCGGGGCGCGACATATGCCTCCACGCCCAAAATCGGTTTGATTCCCGCTTTCTTCGCTTTCTGGTAGAACTCCACGGCGCCGTAAAGAACCCCGTGATCGGTTAAGGCGATAGAATCCATCCCGAGTTCTTTGGTCCGGGCTACGAGCTCGTCTATTTTCGCGAGTCCGTCTAAAAGCGAGTAGTGGCTATGAACGTGTAAGTGTGTAAATCGGCTCATAATATTTTTGGCCGTCCCGACAATTTTCAAATTCGTCGGGATAGACCTCTTGGCCTACTCGGGCACTAACGGACGTGCCTTTTCTGCGACATTGAACACCTATATCTTACAGGATTTTTAAATATCAAAAAAGCCC
>JAVHQZ010000049.1:0-3018 GCA_036171415.1 Minisyncoccota bacterium
AAAAGATATGCACAACTTTACAAGGAAGGGGAGTGGCGTAGAATGAATGAGAAGTGGGGAACTGTGGATAACTCTGGGGATAAAGCCCCTTATCTGTGCAGAACTTTATTGAATAGCAGTGATTAGTGAGTCGTGGGTAGTGAGTGGTAAATATAATGCTCATCCTATCGTCAGACCGCTAACTACTCACTATAAATTACTCACCACAAACTAATTCATATGCTTCTCGGCGAATACAAACACAACTTGGACGTTAAAGGTCGGATAGCTATCCCGGCTAAATTCCGTGAGAAACTCGGAACCGGAGCTATCATCACTCGGGGTTTGGATAATTGTCTTTTCGTTTTCGCGGGAAAAGAATGGCAAGTTCTTGTAGAGAAGTTGGTGAATCTGCCCTTGTCCCAGGCCAACTCGCGCGCTTTCGTGCGGCTCATGCTCGCGGGAGCTACCGACGCGGAATTGGACAAGCAGGGGAGAATATTAATTCCGGATTATTTAAGAAAATTCGCGAATTTAAAAAAAGAAGCGATTGTCGCCGGGCTTTATAGCCGGATGGAAATTTGGAACAGCGACGCCTGGGAAAAATATAAAGCTAAAACAGAAAGCGCCTCCGAGGAAATTGCCGAACAGCTGGGTCAGTTGGGAATTTAAGAAAGAAATGACTAATTACCAATTTCTAATAATTAATACCAAGAACAAAGTTATTTTTTGGAAATTAGATATTCGAAATTAGATTTTCTTTCATGCATATTCCAGTTCTTTTAGAAGAGACCTTAAATATCCTGAATCCGAAAGCGGGCGAGTTCATTATTGACGGGACCATAGACGGAGGGGGCCACGCCGAAAAATTATTGGAGCGGGTCGGCTCAAACGGGAAACTCTTGGGAGTTGACCTGGATGAGGCTATGATCGCCGGCTCCAGAGAAAAATTTGCCGGCAAAGAAAATGTAACTCTTCTTAACGGGAATTATACCGATCTTCCGGAGATGCTCCGGAGCCGCAAGCTGGGACTCGCGGACATGTTGCTCTTGGATCTGGGATTTTCCTCCGAACAGCTTTTATCCGGAAAAGGATTCAGTTTTGAGCGCGATGAAGCGCTCAATATGAATTACGCGGAGGGCACCATTCCGGCGAGTGCGTGGCTTCGAAAGCTCAAGGAGCAGGAGCTCGCGGACATCATCTACCGCTACGGCGGAGAACGGATGTCGAGAAGAATTGCCAAAGCAATCAAGTCCACCCGCGGGATTGATACGACGAAGAAACTGGCGGACGCGGTACGAAAGGCTTTGCCCGGAAATTACGAGCGGGGGAGGATCCACCCGGCTACCAGAACTTTCCAGGCGCTGCGCATCTTCGTAAACCGGGAACTCGAAAATATAGAAACAGTTTTAAGCGAGTTGCCGCAGATAGTTCATCCGGGAGGCAGGGTGGCGATAATCACCTTCCACTCTCTGGAGGACAAACTCATAAAAGATGGATTTAAAAAATTAGCGAAAGACGGATTAGCCGAACTTCTTACAAAAAAACCGATACCCGCCAGATTTGAAGAGATTAAGACAAACCCCAGGAGCCGCTCCGCGAAAATAAGAGGAATCAAAATTTTGTAAACACCAATGACATTTATCAGATCCGAAAAACATAATACAATACTATTTGTGGCCCTAGGCCTGCCTTTAATATTCACCGTGATTATTCTGGTCATGTTTTATAACCAAACAGTTAATTTGAAACACAGTATTACCGACCTGAAAACCGATATCCAGCAGACCGCGACCGAAACCGCGTCTCTTAAAGACCAGGTTTTTTCCATATTTGATATGCAAAAAGTCGGCGACTTGGCCAAGAGCCAAGGATTGGTCAAGGAAGTTCATCCGAACTATCTGGAAGTTAACTCATGGGTGCTCGCTTCGCATCTTTAACAGGCATAGTTTTATTTGCCTACGGCTTTTTGCTGTTTCATCTCTATGAGGTTCAGCTTACGCGAGGTAACTATTATCTCGCGCAAGCTGAGTCCCAGGCGAACGCGGCAAATTTTGACACCGCCAGGCGCGGCTCTATTTATTTTACGGATAAGTCCGGAGGCAGCCTCTCCGCCGCAATAAACAAGAACTTCAAGCAGGTTTACGTCGTGCCGAAGGAAATTGCCGATACGCAAGAAGCTGCCCATTCGTTATCCCTCGCGCTCAACATTCCGGCCGAGGAGCTTCTCGCAAAAATAAGCGATTCGAAATCTTCATTTTCTTCCATTTCTAAAAAAGCTCCGGATGACATAGTTTCAAAAGTTTTGGATTTGGGATTGCCGGGAGTTTATGCGAGCGATTCTATGGATAGATTTTATCCTTTTAAAACTCTCGCCGCGCAGACCATAGGTTTCGTCGGACCGGACAGCAAACAACTAAGCGGAGGAATCGGACGATACGGCTTGGAAAGATATTACAACGATAGTTTGTCGGGGAATTCGGCCGCGGAAGCGGGCCTTACCGGAAAAGACCTGGTTTTGACCGTGGACCCGAATATCCAGGAACAAGCCGAATCGGCTTTGGATAAACTTGTAGCGGAGCAGAAAGCTACGGGCGGGAGCATAATCGTCGCGGATCCAGTAACCGGCAAGATTCTCGCCATCGCTAGCGCGCCGACCTATGACCCGAACATTTATTCCTCCTTTGGACTTAAAACATTTTTGAATCCGATAGTCGAACACATCTACGAACCCGGCTCTGTGTTTAAAGTTTTTACGATGGCCGCCGGTATTGATTCCGGGAAATTGACCCCGGACACGACTTATTACGACTCCGGTTCGGTAACGGTGAACGGCAAGAAAATTACCAACTACGATTTAAAAACACACGGCGCTTACGGGAAGGCGACGATGACAAACGTCATAGAGCACTCCATAAACACCGGAGCGGTTTTTGCGGAAGCAAAAATCGGAAATGATATTTTCACTTCTTATATAAAAAAGTTCGGACTCGGAGAAAAAACAGGAGTGGACCTTCCGGGGGAGCTCTCCGGCAGCTT
>JAVHQZ010000050.1:0-1578 GCA_036171415.1 Minisyncoccota bacterium
GGGGCTTCGTAGCTAATCGGACTTATTAAAATGGGTATCTGTTCTGCACTTTTCGCAACTGAAGTAATAAGTACTCCCGCCGCAGTGCTTCACCTTGAGCGCGTCCTTGCCGGAAAAAATCTTGTCTCTCCCGCAAACCGTACAGGTGACTATGAAGCCCAGCCAAACCGGGAACTCCAGAACCGTGGCCCCATCTTCCGTTTTTCCGTCCATTTGTACCTCCGGGAAATTTAAAAGCGCTAACCCAAAGTTAGCGCTTTTCTTTTTCTTAAGCAAGACCCGGTAGAACTATTCCGCGATAGTGAACCTTGTATAAGACGGCTTATGAGAAACCAATTCTTCGGGCTTAAACCAAACATTCAGTTCGGTTTCCGCATCGGAGGCAGAGGAGGAAGCATGAATCAAATTGAAAACGCCGATGTTTTTAAGGTCGGCATGCTTATAAGAAACGTGCGCGTAATCCCCGCGGATAGTTCCGGGCAAGGCCGCTTTCGGTTCGGTCGCGCCGACCATCTTTCTTACAACTTCAATAATCTCCACGCCCTCCAGAGCGATGGCGATAATGGGCCCCGAGGTAAGCATGGCAATCATCTTATCCCGGACGGCTTGTCCGCGCCGTGCAGCCAAATCCTCGGTGTAGTGCCTCATCGCCGTATCTTTAGTGGATAAGAGCATTTTCAAACCGATTATCTTCGCGCCCACGCGTTCAAAGCGGGTGATTATTTCACCGGTGATTCCCCTGTCCAGCGCGTCTACTTTTAATAGGACTAGTGTTTTTTCCATTTTTTCTCCTTTTTATTTTATTTGTCCGACATACTTGAATCTTGGAACCAACCCTTCTTTTGTTTGAACCGATTCTTGGAACATCTTTAGCGGGCGGACCCATATGCCCCGGCCTTCGTAAAGCGCCTGGTAAACCACCATCTCCTCGAGCGTCTCACTGTGCTTGGCGACTCCTAGAACTTCGTATCTTTTGCCTTTGTAGTGCTGGTATATTCCTTTTTTCAATGGCATCTCTAGTCCTCCCTGCTCTTTACTATCCGCAATCCTAGTTCATCCAGCTGACCCTTGTCCATCCCATTGGAAGCGGATACCCGCTCCGAGCCCTCGCGACTTCCAACGGGACAGGCCTTCTTATTTTTTATCATCTTTTCCTTTTTTGATTTCAAGTCCAAGTTCTTTTAGCTGTTTTTCGTCTACCGTGGCTGGAGAGTCCATCATCGGATCGCGTCCGTCCCCTGTCTTCGGAAAGGCGATGACTTCGCGGATGTTCGGCTCGTTTTCCAAAAGCGACACCAGCCGGTCCAGCCCCCAGGCGATACCTCCGTGCGGAGGCGCGCCGAAGCCCAAAGCCTCAAGCATGTGACCGAAGTTCTCTCGGATCCGCTCTTCTTTGAAGCCCATTACTTCAAAGACGGCTTTCAGTCCCTCCGGACGATGATTGCGGATAGAGCCCCCGCCAATTTCCAAACCGTTTAACGCCACGTCGTATTGAGTAGTCAAAATCCCGCCGATGTTTTTCTTGGCCAGTAGATCGTCCATAAACTCCGGCTTAGGAGCGGAGAAAGGATTGTGGGT
>JAVHQZ010000050.1:1678-2996 GCA_036171415.1 Minisyncoccota bacterium
AAAAGCGCTTCGTTTATAGCCATCACATCCTCGCGTTCCACAAAACTCATTTCCAAGTCCAATTGGGTAAACTCCGGCTGGCGGTCGCCTCTCGTGTCCTCGTCTCTAAAACAGCGGGCAATCTGGAAATATTTTTCCACGCCGGCAACCATCAAAAGCTGCTTATATTGCTGGGGCGATTGCGGAAGAGCGTAGAACTTTCCGTGATAAAGACGGGAGGGTACGAGGTAGTCGCGGGCTCCTTCCGGAGTGGACTTGGTAAGTATCGGGGTTTCAATTTCATAAAAACCTTCCTTATCCAAATAGTCACGGATGAGTTTTATAAGTCTGTGCCTTTGCCCCATATTTTTCGCGAGACGCGCCCGGCGCAAATCCAAATAGCGGTATTTCATCCGCGCCTCTTCATCAATTTCCATTCCGTCGGTATCCACGGAAATCGGCGAGGGACCGGAAGTGTTTAATATTTCCAAAGTTTTGGCTTCCAGTTCAAAGGCGCCGTTCGGTTGCCCCTCGGAGACCATGCTCGCGGGGCGTGCCTTAACCAAGCCGGTAATCTTCACCACGTATTCCAACCTCAAATCTTTCGCTTCCGGGAGAGACGGCGTGAAAACAACCTGGACCAGCCCGCTCCTGTCCCGGAGGTCTATAAAGATAATCTTTCCGTGGTCGCGCCGGGCGTGAACCCAGCCGGAGAATTCCAGCTCCTTTCCACTGCTGTTTTTTACTTCGCTAATTGGGGTTCTCATTTATTTTTTCCTTATCTTATAAATACCCGCCTTTAATTTTTGAGAGTACCTCGGAGCTCCGATTGGCTTGGTCTCCATATAGAGACCAGATGGAGTAATCGGAGCGAGAGCCAGGCAACATTGGCCGCTGGAGCCAATGAATGCCGTCTCTCAGAGGTTAAAGGCAAAAAGAACTTGTGATACAATAAAGAGTATAAACATATGCTTACATTTTCTCAAATGTTGGTTCGCCTCCTGATTGCTTTGGCGCTCGGGGCAATCATGGGCTTGGAAAGAGAAATAGTCGGAAAGGAAGCGGGCATACGGACAACCATGCTTGTCGCTGGCGGCGCCGCTATTTTCACGATGATTTCCATCGCCATGCCTTATCTTTCCCAGCTTCCGGTGGGCCAACTTCAGAACACCTTGCCGGACAGGATTATCTCTAACGTCGTCGTAGGTATTGGGTTCCTGGGAGCCGGGATAATCATAAAAACCGACGGACACGTCCGGGGGCTCACCACCGCGGCGCTTGTCTGGACCGCGGCGGCTATCGGAACCCTTGTCGGCTTGGATATGTTCGCCTTTGCCGG
>JAVHQZ010000051.1:0-2972 GCA_036171415.1 Minisyncoccota bacterium
GCGGTCTGGTGACGGAGTTGACAATGCTTTTAACGCGCTAGTTATAATAAGATGGTGAACTCCGAACAACTTTTTTATAACGCCCTCGCGGTTGCTTTGCTTTCCGATTACAAAAAATTGGCAAAGCTCAAAGAAAAACACGGGTCATGGAGCTCGGCGTGGAGAGATGGCGGTTATGGCGAACCGAATCCGGAAAAAGAATTTACCCGCCTTAAAACGGCTGGCATTAAATTGATCCTCCGGGATGAGCCGGAGTTCCCTCGGGTGCTCAAAGAAATTCCCCTTCCCCCGCTGGCCATATATTTGAAAGGCAATCTCCCCGCCGGCGAAACCACGGTCTCCGTAGTCGGGACCAGGAAAGCCACGCCGGAAGGCGAGGAGATTGCCTATGATTTTTCGCGCGTTTTGGCATCCCGAGGCATTAATATAGTGAGCGGCCTGGCTATGGGCATAGACTCTGCCGCGCACAAGGGAGCCCTCAAAACCGGGAGAACTTACGCTGTTCTCGGGACGGGAGTAGATAACCCTTATCCGCACCTCAATAAGAAGCTCGCGGAGGATATTCTTGCCAAAGGCGGAGGCTTGATTTCCGAATACCCGCCGGGCTCCGTTGCCTTCCCCTCGCGCTTCCTGGAAAGGAACAGGATAGTTAGCGGGCTCTCCCAGGCAGTCGTATTAATAGAGGCGCCGAAACGCTCCGGGAGCCTCGCAACGGCGCGTTTTGCCCTGGAACAGAACCGGGACATTTTTGTAGTCCCCGGACCCGCGGGACATACAAATTACCGGGGCTCCCATTCGCTCATTCGTGCCGGCGCGCGGCTCGTTTCTTCTCCGGAGGAACTCCTTGAAGACCTCGGCCTGAACGCAAAAAATGAATCCATAAATCTCCCGATGGAGAATATTCCCGAAGAAAATGTTATTTTAGAGTTAGTGCGCTCGAATGGCACCTTGGCTATTGACGAAATAATCGAATTGGCTAAACTGGACACTTCGCTCGCCCTCCGGGCCGTGAGCGGTTTAGTGCTCGCGGGGAAACTAAAAGAGAAACCTAATGGTTATCAAATTAGTTAAAAGCCCCGACGCTCCGCGTTGCGGAGGCCGGGGTCCCGACCGAAGCGTCGGGGAAAATGGCTACAAAAAATAAGTTAAGAACACGTGCCAATCAAAAGTAAAAAATTAGTAATAGTAGAGTCCCCCACTAAAGTCACCGCCCATATCCCGAGCGGCGATGCGGTGAGGTTAATGGGCGCTAATCCCGCCACTTCTTTTTTGTATAAATTACAATCAACCACATCGGGATATAGGCGGGATCCTCGCCCACTTCATGCTCGCTTCGCTCGCGAAGTGGCGGGACCAAAACCATCTTATTTAAAATATGAAAAATAAAATTTTAGTCATAGTTGAGTCGCCTACGAAGGCAAAGACTATTTCCAAGTTTTTGGGTTCCGAATATATAGTGGAGTCCTCTTATGGGCACGTGCGCGACCTCCCCAAGAGCAAACTGGGTATCGATGTTAAAAAGGGTTTTGAACCCCAATACATAATTCCAAAAAAGGCGCTGGCCCAGGTAGCCGAGCTTAAAAAACTGGCTTCGAAAGCCGGAGAAATAATTCTCGCGACTGACGAAGACCGGGAGGGGGAAGCTATTGCCTGGCATATTTCCGAACTTTTTAAGGGAGAAAAAATAAAACCGGCCTCCATGAAGCGCATCGCCTTCCATGAGATAACCAAGCTGGCGATAGAAGAAGCGCTCGAAACCCCGAGAGAGCTCGATATGAACCTGGTGGACGCCCAGCAAGCCCGCCGGATACTTGACCGCCTGGTCGGCTACGAACTTTCCCCTTTCCTCTGGAGAAAAATCCGCTACGGGCTTTCCGCCGGGCGCGTGCAGAGCGTCGCGGTCCGTTTGGTTGTGGAAAGGGAGCGGGAGATTCTCGCTTTTAATAAAGAAGAGTATTGGTCTGTCGAAGGAAAATTCCAAAAGAACAAGTCTGTATTTCCGGCCAAACTTCAAACCGCTTTCGGCGAGTCGCTCGGTAAAATGGATATTCAAAGCGAAGACGGTGCCAAAAAAATATTGGCGGGATTAAGTGGCGCCAAATATTCCGTAGGCAATGTTACGAAAAGGCTCGTGGAGAGAAACCCCGCGGCTCCGTTTACCACCTCCACCCTCCAACAGGAAGCCGCGAGAAAACTCGGCTTCAGCGCCAAGCAAACGATGGTCATAGCCCAGCAGCTTTACGAGCACGGGCACATAACCTACATGAGAACGGATAGCCTGAATCTTTCCGCCTCTTCGACCGCGCAGGCGAAAGTTGTTATAGACGAGCAATACGGGAAAAAATATTCGCTCCCCGCGCCCCGCCACTTCACGAACAAATCGAAAGGCGCCCAGGAAGCGCACGAGGCCATAAGGCCAACGGACCTTTCCAAAAAAATAGGCGGGGGATTCGACCTCGCCGACCGGGGTCAGAAACGGCTCTATGAGCTTATCTGGAAACGGACACTCGCCTCCCAGATGCAGTCCGCAAACTTGGAACAAACCGCCGCCGACATAGAAACCGCGGATAAGCAGTTCATTTTCCGCGCCAACGGCCAAGTCGTTATCTTCGACGGTTTTATCCGCGTTTATACCGAGGGTCGCGATGAAAACGGCGAAGAGGAAGAAGGAACTTTGCCCGCCCTAGAATCCGGCGAGAAGATTGCGGCTAAGGAAATTTTGCCGATTCAGCATTTTACCGAACCCCCGGCGAGATATTCGGACGCGACCCTAATTAAAACCCTGGAATCCGCCGGCGTCGGCCGTCCTTCCACCTATGCTCCTACGCTCTCGACCATCCAAGAACGCGAATATGTAGAAAAGATGGACAAGAAATATGCCCCTACCGAAATAGGCTTCGCCGTAACCGACATGCTTACGGAAAACTTCCCGGAAATCGTGGATATAAACTTCACTTCCCATATTGAGGCCG
>JAVHQZ010000052.1:0-2892 GCA_036171415.1 Minisyncoccota bacterium
GGCGGTTTTTTAATAAAAACAGCCACCTATGGGGCTGTGGCTTCCGGAGGCCGGTTGTGATTTTTGAGCTCGTCCAAAGTATAGACTCCTAGAGAGCAGAGCACGCCCTGGATGAACCCTAGCCAGCGGGAAGCTTTTTCGAGATTCCCCTTGACTACGAAATCCTCCATCTCATCGAGCATCGCGTGGCAATGTTCCAGAAGCTCGTTCCTCGCGTGAACAGGGACGGAAGACGAGAATTTCTTTCTCGCGATTTTATTCCTCTGAAAATAACCCCGGTAGGTATCCATCACCCTCAGAATTTCCCGGTCGGTCATTTGCCTCTCCTCTTTTGTTACTGACCATAGAATAACAAAGTCGGTCGCCAGAAACAAAAACCCCGCCTGTCCATGGACGGGCGGGGTCTCTGTAGGTCGTAATCGTGATTTAGATCAGCTTTATCTCTACATCAACTCCGGCGGGCAAGTTGAGGTTGGAAAGCGATTCTATAATCTTTTGGCTGGGGTTAAGAATATCGATAAGCCGTTTGTGCACCCGGAGCTCGAATTGCTCGCGGGAATCTTTATGCACAAAGGTCGAGCGGTTGACCGTGTAGCGCTTCATTTCGGTCGGAAGCGGAATCGGACCCGCTATCTTCGCGTCGTTCTTCTCCGCGGTTTCGATTATTAGGCGGGTGGAATTATCGATGAGCTTATGGTCATAAGCCCGGATTCTTAGCCTAAGTTTTTGTACTGTTTCTTCTTTCTTTTTTGCCATTTATTTTGTCTTTTGTATTTAGTTCGCGGTTTTCGTTGTTCAATTTATATTTCTACAAACTACCAACTACTCACTACAAACTAATTACGGTTCAAAGAGCTGGACTTAGATTGTATGGTTCCGGCGTCCCGATTTTGTTTATCAAAATCGAAGATCCTCGATTCCGACTGTGTCGGAATCGGGACCGACAGAGTTATAACGTAATTTTTGTAACTACACCTGCACCGACCGTTTTTCCTCCCTCTCTGATAGCGAAGCGCTGCTTTTCCTCGAGGGCTACGGGGGAGATAAGTTTCACTTTGAGTTTAACGGTGTCGCCAGGCATAACCATTTCCGTGCCTTCCGGAAGAGTTACCTCTCCGGTCACGTCGGTCGTCCGGATGTAGAATTGCGGCTTGTATCCCTTAAAGAACGGAGTGTGCCTGCCACCTTCCTCTTTAGAGAGAACGTAAACCTCGACATCGAATTCGGCGTGCGGAGTAACGGATCCCGGCTTCGCCAAGACCTGTCCGCGCTCCACGTCTTCTTTCTTAAGCCCGCGGAGAAGAATTCCGGTGTTGTCGCCGGCCATACCCTCGTCCAAAAGTTTGTTGAACATTTCGATACCGGTAACGACGGTCTTCACGGTCGGCTTCAAACCGACTATCTCGATTTCCTCGTTAACCTTAATTTTTCCGCGTTCGATACGGCCGGTCACAACAGTGCCGCGGCCTTCGATGGAGAAAATGTCTTCGATAGGCATAAGGAACGGTTTATCGAGTTCCCGAACCGGGTCCGGAATCCAGTCGTCCAAAGCCTGGACCAAGTCCAAGATCGGCTTAACGTCTGGGCTGTTCAAATCCGCAGCGGCCAAAGCCTTGGCCGCGGAACCGCGGATTATCGGAGTCTTGTCGCCGTCGTAGTTGTATTTCTTCAAGAGCTCGCGGACTTCGGACTCAACCAAATCGATGAGTTCCGGGTCATCCACCATGTCCACCTTGTTCAAGAACACGACGATTTTCGGCACGCCTACCTGGTACGCGAGCAAGATGTGCTCCCGGGTCTGAGGCATGGGGCCGTCGGTCGCGGCGACCACAAGGATGGCTCCGTCCATCTGGGCGGCGCCGGTAATCATGTTTTTGATGTAGTCGGCGTGGCCAGGCGCGTCAATGTGCGCGTAGTGCCGCTTCTCGGACTCGTATTCGGAGTGATGGAGCGCAATAGTAATACCACGCGCTTTTTCCTCCGGAGCGTTATCTATATCGTTAACGCCTTCCTCTTTCTTCGCCAAACCCTTCATGTGAAGCACATGAGTGATGGCCGCGGTCAGAGTGGTTTTGCCATGGTCAACGTGGCCGATAGTGCCGACGTTAACGTGAGGCTTGCTGCGACTAAATTTTTCTTTTTCTGCCATATTTGTTTAAATTTTCTCCGAAAATTTAACTTACAAATATGAGCATCCTCCTTCGGAGGAAGCCATACCTTAAATCAAACTTTCTTTGATTATTTATGATTATTATTTTTACCCCCACACCTACGCGAGAGAAGCATTTTCCGCGAAGCCGGAGTTTTTGATAAACCGTGGCCTACGGAAGGTCGGACTCTGTCGACTATCTTCGAATGCGACTATTTCGCGCTCTCGGATAGGTGTGGGGGTTAACGGGGTGACCTAAACCCCGCAGTGTCCTCAATAATAGCAAAAAGGCTCCCTATGTCAAGCTGTCGCTCGCCCATCTTTCCGTGGAAACGCGGTTCGTTTTCTCCTGCGGAAAACGCCCTCTGCGCTCTCGCCATTTTATCCCGCCCAGAGCGGGAACCAATCTAAAATGGCTCCGAGAGCTTCCACGAAAAGAGGGCTTCGCTCCGGGGGCAGGCAATATATAGTTAACTATGAAAAAGAGTCCCCTTTTCGTCAAAGTCTAGACTTCCTATCTTTGTTAAGTATGTGGGCGCAAAACGACCGGTAAATTGCTTCTCTTCTTTTCTCTGGGCAAATGTTTTTTTAACTATGTGTTTTGATAGCTCTACCTCCAATTTCTCCTTTTCTGAGTCGGCATTTTTTATGCGTCTTTCCGCCAAATTAAGATATTCTTTAGAAATATCTATGCCCACATAGTCACACCCAAGTAACTTTGCTGCTACCGCAGTAGTTCCACT
>JAVHQZ010000053.1:0-4837 GCA_036171415.1 Minisyncoccota bacterium
GCGTGATGTTCGTGGTACTTTTCTCCGTTGACCACGACCATCTCCTCGGCGCTGCCGGGAGCGATGCGGCACTTGGTGCACGTATCCGCGATGTTCCGGAGATTGATGTGCTTGGACGTCTTGCTCCTCGGATTTACGCGGCTGGCGCTGGGCTGGAAGGTTGGGGACATATTGCTTCCTCCTTGTGTTTATTCCAGGGACTGGAGCAGATTATCGCACGTAAACTTAAAAAAGTCAACCCCGTGAGATAGCAAGCTCTTGCGAGCTTATCTCACGGGGTATTTTTTCTACCTGGTCCCGGCCAGCACAGTTACCTTGAAAAGTTCCGGGAAGAGCAGTTCCGCGGGAAGAATTCCCCGGCACTTTTTGAGGCCGATCAATATCGCTCTTTCCGCCCGCGCGGCCGTATCAAGGACCTCTTCCTCTCCGGATTTCGGGAACATTTTGCTCAGGCGTCCGCCCGCTTCTTCAATCTGGCGAAGATTGTTGCGCAAGGTTTCCTTTTCCGCGAAGCAGCTGAGGTGATAAGCAACGCCGTTGCGGTCGAATTGCCGTTCCCCCGGGATGACGGCCTCTTTGCATTCCGCACAGAAGAAGTTCTTCGTGTGGCAGTCTTTGTGGTATTTCTTGTTGCCGACTTCTTTGAGCTTGGAGGCGGGAATGGAGCAGTGGCAAAGTTCGCAGGAGCTTGTCGGCGAGAAGACCAGACACGTATAGTGGTAGCCTTCGCCGTCGTCGGTGACGAATCCTTTTCCGGGGAGAATTTCTTCGTCGCAGTTCTGGCAGGTGTGGCTGAGGTCAAAGCACTTCTTGTGGCTATCCCCCTGCCTTGCCTGATAAGGGAGAAGCGGTTGGCCGCAACTTTCGCACAAGATAAAAATTTTGGACATCAAAAACTCCTTCTCTTTTTCTTGGGAATAAAACAACTAATAAAACTATCCGCCCGCGGAGGATTTGTGTCAATAGATTTTTGTGCCCCCGGGGAGTCTCATTGTTCGTTTCCGATTGTTTTTTTGTTTTAATCCCGCGGAGATTTCTCATTTAAAGGACCATTGTGAGTAGATGTTCATGGTCCTAAAATGAGAAATCAAAGCTTTTGTGCCCTCGCGAGGAATCGAACCTCGATTTACTCGTTAGGAGTGAGTAGTTCTATCCATTGAACTACGAGGGCTAACGCTTAAGACTATATCAAGCGTTGCGCAATTTTCAAAATTTGGTTTAGAATTGGGCAATGGAGAAACACGGGGAGAAAAGCCACCAAGAAATTGTCGCGGAGCTAGACGCGCGCGTGGAAAAAATGGGACAGCGGCTGCGCGAAGAGGGTTTTAAATTCGGCCTGGAGATACCGAATGAAAGCATAATAATTCTAAGAGTTGGAGGTAAAGAATTTAATTTCACAAAAAAAGAACAATACGACGTTAAAGCTGCCGACGGAAGCTACAGCAGCAAAGACATCGAAGAAATTATAGCCGAACGCATCCGGGAATTCGGCAAATAACGTAGATTGCACATAGAGGACTTAAGGAGTACGATAAGTGCATGGACAGAAGAATCGTTCGGGACAGGGCAAGAAAGCTTAGGACAAAGGGCAAAACGTATGCGGAGATAAACTCTATATTAAAAACAAGCATACCGAAAGGTACGTTGTCCGGCTGGTGCAAGGGCGTTCCGCTTCCGGGGTGGTATAAGAGCAAAATAGAAGAGTTAAATAAGAGCAATTTTTCCAATGCTCAAAAAGCTTCTATAGCCGCCAGACAGTTTAAACAGAAAAAGCTGCTGGAAAATATATATTTAAAAAATAAGCCGCTAATCCCTTTTCTAAAAAAGAAAGAGGTTTTAAGGGCAATTCTCGCGATGTTATATCTTGGCGAGGGTTCAAAGTGGAAATCGCACCGGGGTCTTATGTTGGGAAGTTCCGACCCGGATATAATAAGGTTGTACATCAAGCTTTTGGGCGCGTGTTACGGAAAGACGGCAAGAGAGATGAAGTGCAGAATAAGCTATCGGGCCGATCAAGATATAAGATATTTAGAAAAATATTGGAGCGAAATAACCAGCATTCCTTTGGCAAATTTTTATAAAACCAAACCGGATCCACGGACCATCGGCAGGCCGACTAAAAATAATGAGTATAAAGGGGTTTGTGTTATCATGTCGGCTGGAACAGAAATACAGCTTGAATTGGCATCAATTGCTAAAATGATATTGAGGAATATATAATTTGGAGCGTTGGGCCATTAGCTCATTTGGTAGAGCGTTTGCATGGCATGCAAAAGGCGACCGGTTCGAATCCGGTATGGTCCACATAACCAAAAAACACCCACAACGGGTGTTTTTTGGTTCGGGTGCCCGAGCGCAGTGCCTCAGGGTCAATCTTTTTCCTAGAAGTATTTTATGTGCGGAGATTTCTTAATAATATTAAAAGCTTCCTCCGCGGTATCCACTACCTTATAGATGCCCATATCGTCCTCGTCTATGGCTTTGAATTTGCCGTAAACATCGGTCTTCATCCATTTAAGAAGAGGGTCCCAGAATTCGTGGCCGATGCAGACTACCGGAATATCGGAATGACGTTTTTTGGTTTGGATGAGGGTTACCATCTCGAAGAATTCGTCCAAGGTACCGAAGCCGCCGGGGAAATAAACATAGGCCTGGGCGGCGTAGGTGAGCATCACTTTTCTGCTGAAAAAATAGTGGAAGCCCATACCTTTTTTAACATACGGATTAATGCGTTGCTCAAAAGGGAGCTGGATGTTCAGTCCGATGGATTCGCCCCCGCCTTCCTCCGCGCCACGGTTGCCGGCCTCCATAATCCCCGGACCTCCCCCGGTCACGACTCCGTAACCTTTTTTGCCTAGCATCTTGCCGAGCTCCCGAGCTACGCCGTACCAATGGCTGTCCTCCGGTAATCTCGCCGAGCCGAAGAAGCTTACGGTCTTAACATTGTTGAATCCGGCGAGAAAAGTGAAGCCGTCGATAAACTCGGAAAGAATGCGCAAAACACGCCAGTGGAAAGAGTCGCGGAAATCGCCGTAAGGCTTCCCGCTTACGGGGAGCTTGGAGGCGGGGAGGTTCATGTGGTCTTTTGGAAAATTCATTTTATGGGTGGTCTTCTTTATCTGCTTCGGCTTCGGCCTTGGTTTTATGTATCGTGCCGTCCCGATGTTCGGGCGGGGCATAGACGGTAAATAGTTTCCAGTCCCCGGCGCCGGTATTTTTGAAATTATGCTTGGTGCCGGCGGGAACCATAACCAGGTGATTTACGGCAACCTCGGAGACAACGTCATTCAATATCGCCTGGCCTGAGCCCTCCACGAAAACCAGGGTTTGATCCACGGTGTGGACCTCCTCTCCTATTTCTCCTCCGGGCGGAATAGACATGACGACGACCTGGCTGTGAACCGAGGTCGCGAGCACTTGCCGGAAATATGAGTTCTCCTTCGCCAATTTAAATATATCGCCCTGAAATTGCATATTTTTTAAGTTTTAATTACCTCGTTCTTTAAGTTTAACATATTCGGATTTTAGGCCGTCCGTTTAATTCGGTGATTTTTAAATTGACTTTTTTTAGAAAAAATATATAATATGGCCAGTAATAGTGCGTCGAAAAAACGCCTTGAAAACGAAAAGGAGGAAGTTGTGAATTTGATCAGTTGGTTTTTCATTCTGGCGATTTCGTTTCCGGCTTTTCCAGGGCGACTGAACAGTTCCTGCGCGAAACAACTCAGATTCAGGATTGATAACATTTCCGCGGACTGCGAGCCGGTAAAGAAAGCCGCCCCGAAGCTCGTCGACCTGACGCAGTTTCTGGTTCCGGACCAGAGATATTCGGACGCTCTTCAGTACCACTTCGGCGGTTACGGCAGCTGTTTTCGGGACACCCCCGAGTGCCTGGACGCGAACAAGGTTCCGATTAGGATTCGGAACAGCTTTTGGAAAGTCGCCCGGACCGAGAACAGCCCGGAAGGCGACACGCGTTTTATCTTTCAGAAAGCGCCGAGCCACCCCAACGAGTACTTCATCGTCAAGAACGAGTTGGACTCCGACGGAAAACCGGTTCAGGTCGTCTATATCGAAGCAGAGGCGATGGACTGGACGATGAACCAGTACGCGCGAAGTTATCACCGGGACGACGGTTACCCGACTTTCGAGTGGGCCAGGAGCAACGCGCTCGCAAACGCGTTCAATCCCCAAAACTGGATTCGCTGCACGTGGACATTTTGCGGGGCGAAGCCCGACGAATACGATTTCCAAGGCTCTACCCCTTCGGGCTACGTCCCCCGAGTCTATGATCTTTCGAAAGACATGGAGGCCATCAACCGCGATCTCGCGGAACTCGGGCCTATTGAACCGAAGTGGTTCAATATGGCCAAGGATGCCGGGAAAGACCCGCAGCTCCTGGTCTATGCCGGCTACTGGAGCCCGGTCGGCGGGGCGGTCGGAAACGACCCGACCCTTTGGTGGAACCGGGAGCTCTACTTTTACCTCAAAGGCATCGGAATCATCGGCTGGCGTTGGCAGGAGCACGTGGACGGCGACAGATTCAAGCCGTTTAAGACGCTCCAGGAGGGTATCGGCGATGTGCTCATCTGGGAAGACGAGCCGATTCTTCCTCTCGCCGTTTGCGAGAAGGTTTCCAAGTAGGAAAACGTATATTTCGCCCTCTAAGCGCTTTTGAGCGTCGGGGGCTTTTTCTTTTCTCCACGCCAAGTTCAATAAAAATACTTCGTATTTTTGTACTCGGTTCGTTCGGCCACATTGGAAATACAAGCATTTCCCTGCGGCCTCACTGCCGAGTATAATTAACTCTAATGGTTATTTATTTGGGCGCGGATCA
>JAVHQZ010000053.1:4937-13739 GCA_036171415.1 Minisyncoccota bacterium
GGCCTCACTGCCGAGTATAATTAACTCTAATGGTTATTTATTTGGGCGCGGATCACCGCGGGTTTGAACTCAAAAAATCTATAGAGAGGTTTTTGCTGGACTCGGGGTACGAGCTAGAAGACCTCACTCCGCAAAAAAGCGAAGGGGATGACTATCCGGATGTCGCGGCGAAAGTCGCGCGCAAGGTGCATAACAATCTCGGGCAAAGCCGGGGCATAGTTATCTGCGGTTCGGGAGCCGGAGTAGACATAGTTGCCAACAAATTCAGAAAGATCCGGTCGGTTCTCGGGTTTGCGACAGACCAGGTTTTTGACGCGCGACACGACGACAACGTTAATATTCTTTCTTTGTCCGCAGATTTTACCGATTACGAAACGGCTAAGAACTTGGTGAGGATATTTTTGGAGACAAAATTTGAGGAAAAAGAAGAGCGGTTTGAGAGGCGCATTCAAAAGATACTGGAGGTGGAGAGGGAAATAAGCGGTCCGGACGTTTACGCCGGGTAGTTCAGCCCCCGGTTCATTTAACCCACCCGGCAGTCGTGGGAGTTGACTTTTATTTAGAGCGTGCTATAATGCACCTCTTGAAGCTTGAAAACGAATCCCCGGGATATCTCCCAAGGAGGAGGTGATGCCCTTGGCTGCCTGACCTTAACCCGGTGAACTTTGTGGGCCACTGAGCCCGAAAACCATAACGTGTGAAAGGGAAGCAATGACGTAGGTTGTGTCCGTGCCGGTGGGCGTTAAACACCGGCCGAAACCCTTCGGTAGAGCCTAGGCGCTCGTTCTCCGCGGCTCATAAAACAAGGGGCTGTTTCATCCACCCGCGGGAGAAACCGAAGATCTACCAGCACCGCCGGCATAGCCGGCCAAGAGCTCCAGATGCGGGCTCCCAATGTGGAGGTTATCCCATGCGACGCGAAACCCCGGTCCCCATTGGCTCAAGCGGACCTTAAATGAGCCAGCCCCCGATAGCGCCAAAAGCGCGCGGGGGCTTTTTAATTTTTACGAACGCTTTTTTTGGTCTATATTTAAAAGATATGAATCCCGTAGTAGAATTACGACCAGTATCTCCCGTGCTTTTCTCGCTTGCCGCAGAGCGGCGTCGGCTAAATTAAGTTAAATTTAAAAGTGTCGTACAAGAATAAAAAACCAATCAGTCGTAATTTCACTACGGGATGAACGGAAAGGAGCTTTTAAGAACCTGGGTGGAAATAAGTAAAAAAGCGGCGAAGCATAATTACGATGTATTCCGCGGACTTACCGATCGGAAGAAAACCAGGCTCTGGGCGGTCGTGAAATCCAATGCTTACGGCCACGGGCTTTTTGCTTACGCGAAAATCGCCAACAAGCTCGGCGTGGACGGATTTTGCGTGGACAGCATTTTGGAAGGGTTGGCGCTAAGGAGGGAGGGAATAAGGAGGCCGATTTTGGTGCTCGGTCCCACCATGCCCGCCCAGCTTCCGGCGGCGGAAAAATCCAAGGTGGCGGTGAGCGCTTCTTGTATGGAAGATTTAATCGCGCTTTCAAAACTTAAAGAGCCTCCGGAATTTCACTTAAAGTTGGATACCGGAATGCATCGACGGGGTTTTTATCCGGAAAATTTGCGCGCGGTAATAAAATTTTTAAAATCCAAACCGAAACGCGCGGCGAAACTTACCGGAATTTTTACCCACTTCGCTTCCGCCAAAGATATTAATTACCCGACCTATACGGACGCGCAACTCGCGCGGTTTAAAAAAGGCACGGAACTTATGAAAAAAGCCGGCTTCAATCTCAGGAGCCACGCTTCCGCGACCGGCGGGACGCTTATAGACAAAAAATATCATCTGGACGCGGTGCGTGTTGGTATCGGACTTTACGGACTCTGGCCGTCTAAAGAATTGGAGGTGCAATTAGGAGATAAGATTAAACTAAAGCCGATTTTGAGTTGGAAGGCCTACGTAACCGAAGTTAAGAAGATAAGGAAGGGAAATTTTGTCGGGTATGACTTAACGGAACGGCTTCTTAGAAACACCGAGGCGGCGATAGTCCCCGTAGGTTATTGGCACGGATTTCCCCGAGCGCTTTCGTCAGTTGGCGAGGTTTTAATACGGGGACATCGGGCAAAAGTTCTGGGAAGAGTATCAATGGATTTACTTATCGTAGACACAACCGGCATCGGCGCTAAAGTACACGACACGGTTACGCTTATAGGAAGAAGCGGGAGAGAGGAACTTACCGCACCGCGCCTCGCGGAGCTTGCGGGCACCAGCCACTACGAGTACCTTACGCGCCTCAATCCTCTCATGGAGCGGAGGGAGGTCCACTAGAACCTATCTCCTAATATATTCCGGCCGCGATATGAACAAATTTGCGAAAAAACAAGAAACAACGACGAAGGTGTGGTCGATAGGCCACTCCAAGGAGGAGCGACGCAGTTTTGTCGCAAATTGGCCATATCCCTTCGGGTTCCGGGAGTTTATCCGTTCGGCAGCGTTGCTCGTCGGAGCTGTAGTCTCCGACTACTATCTCCTTCTCGCGCCTTGTCGGTACGGGCAAACTCACAGGAACGCGGTCGCGGAGATATTAGGAGATAGGTTCTAACATGAAAAGTCCGGACGTAACCCACTATATTTCCGGGACGAGCCGCGCCAGGCGCCGGAGGAGATTTGTCTATTGGCTGATTTTTATTATCGCGGTCGTCTACGTTCTTTTTATGGGGCTCGGGGCGCTGACCTTAAAAACCGGGCTTTTTCGCGCGAAAGAAATAAACATAACCGGAAATAAGGAAGTTCCCGAAGCGGATATCCGCGCCAGCCTCCAAGCGCAGGTTTTCGGCGGGCGCTACATTTCTTATCTTCTGGGTTTCAACAATCTTTTAATCTGGCCGGACCGCATCCAGAATCCGGATAGATTTTTGCCGCAGATAAAATCAATGGACGTGGAAAAAAGTTACTGGTCCAAAACCATAACTGTCCGGGTGACGGAAAGAAGTCCTTACGGCATTTGGTGTGTTTCAGGGAAAGATGTGAATTGCTTCTGGTTTGACGAAGGGGGAAAGATTTTTAAGAAAGGTCCCTTGAGCCAGGGGAGTCTCATAAAAACCGTAATTGATTCTTCCGGGAGAAAGCTGGGGCTCGGCGAATATGTTTTGTCGGAAAATTATTTTAAAAACCTCCACTCTATATTTGAGGTATTGGATAGCAGTAATTTAAGTATTGATTCCGTTGAGTTAAAGAACCTGGAGCTTGGGGAAGTAACGATTAAAGCGGACGGCGGGCCGGAGCTGTATTTTAGCCTGCGCTTCAAGTCCGATTGGGTCTCGCCGATTTTGAAAAAACTTATGGATGATAATTCATTCCCCAAGCTGAAATACGTGGATTTTAGGATAGAGAACCGGGCATACTATAAGTAGCCTGAGTGATTGAAATATAAAAGCCGCGGTATATCGCGGCTTTATTGCGTCTAACGAAGAAAGTGTCCGGCAGCGAGGGCGGCTCCGACGAGGATGAGGATTGCCGCGATGATTGTGCGGCCCAGGCCTGCGGGATTGGGGAAAATCAGGGGTCCGGCACTGACCCACTTCGGTTCTTTGCGGGTGGCGACGCTCGTCCAGAAAAATAGTATGATGCCGGCGAGAGCGAAAAGGGCGGGAACAATCCACCAACCGAGATGGACGCTGATGTTCACTTAAAGCCTCCTTTTGTTGAGCTGGCCGAATACTAAAATTTCTTAAGGAATAAGTCAAACAAATCCAGTGCACGGGATGGGATTTGAACTTGGAACTAGGGAAGCTTGTAGATAAAGATTGAAGTTCCCGCGCGGTAGTCCGGAGTCGGTATGCCGCCCAACCCTTTATCTTTCGCGCGAACGGCCGCAAGCCAGGAATATTCGTCTTTGGGTTCCCGTGTCTGGTCGGGGATTAATTTGGAGAAGGCCCCTTCAAGCGTATTTACGGAAACCGCTAGCCAATGTATGCCGAAATCCGCGGGGTTGCCTTTGTCCGAGCCCCAGCCGACCGCCCTGTTCCCCAAAGAATAATCGGGCGAACCTCCACCGAAATAATCCACGGCGATTTTTTGTATTTCGGGATGCGCGTCAACAAAATCTTTGAGACGCAGCATGTCCTGTCCCCAGTCGTAATTGGAATCGGTCACGTAGCGGTAACCGTTCATATTTCCACCGGCCACTTCGTTGAAGTAAGAAAGGAAGTAAGGGTAGCTAGAGAAAGTTTCCGCGATGGACCAGATGATGAGAATAAAAATAAATATTTTTTTCCAAACTTTTTTACCGTCACCTACCCAGCGCTTCCAGGCACCGGTAAGTAAAATGTAGATTAAGGGGATTGTAGGCAAAAGGTGGCGCACACCGATGTTTAGGGGCGTCTTCATGCTCCAGCCCCAATAGAAGAGGACAAAAAGCAAAAGCGAAAATTCCATAAATCGGTTTTCCAAGAATTTCAGGAGCTTTCTGGACCAGCGTTCTTTGGGGTCGCGAAAAGCTTTGAAAATCCCCAGGAACGCGACGGATAAGGCGACGAGAATCGCGAGTATGGCCGGGAGGGTTTCCTTAATGGAAAAAACTAGGGGGAAATAAAGGCGCGAGCCGGTTTTCATCAGGTCGCCCAAAAAGTAGGAACTGTTTCCTCCCGCGGCGCGCTGAATGGTCATGAGTACCCCGAGCGAATACTCCGCGAAGGGACGGGTAATTTCATGTTTGCTCGCCCAGATGGTCAGGTCGGCGGGGCAGCGGGAAAGTTTGCACATCGTCCCCGGCGCAGTCGGTCCGCCGCCGTAACTGCTCATAAGATAAACCGTGTCGGAAGATTGATGTTCCAAGGAATAGTTTCGGGTGAAGAGAAAATAAACCGGGTAGACAATGAAGATATAACCGATTGCGATTATCGCGATAGTCCCGCCAAGTTTTTTAAATGCAAGGCGGGAAAATACACTAACCTTTTTTGCTCCCGGGAGTTCGTTTCCCCAAGCCAGGACCAGCGCCCAGATAATCGCCAGGGCGGCGAAATAGGGTATCAAAAGAACTGTGGAAAATTTGCAAAGTTCCGCGACGCCGAAAGCGAGTCCGGCCAGGATTATAGTTTTCTTGCTCGGGGAATATATATATCCCCAAAAAGCCATTGTTCCCAAAAGCACTCCGAAAGTCGCGGCAATGTCCGTGGTTACGTAATGGCCGTGAGCCAATATGGTCGGGGAAAGGGCGAATAGCAGAGTCGGCCAGAGAGCCCAGACATGGCCGAAAAGACGAGCGGCCAAAAGGTAGACCAAAAGAGTCGCAAGAAGGGTCAGAAATATCGGGAAGTATCTGGCGACGCGGATAAGCTCAGCCGGATTATTGCCGGACTGATATAAAAACGCCCGACCCATGTCCCATTGGCCGTTTACGTCCGTAGTCCAGGCCTTAATATCCGTCGGGAAAACCGGATTTAAACTTAAGACCGGGAGCATGGCGAGGGCTTTTAATAGCGGCGGATGCTCGGGATTGAGCCTATAGTCAAAGTTATGGACATAGCCGTAGCCGGCGGGCATATGGGCAATCTCATCCACGATAGCCGAATCTCCGGCGGAAACCTTTAACATTAAAACGCCGGCTATTATGAGTATTCCGACCAGTAGCCAGGGGACGGATTTTTCCGAAAAAGTTTTGTTCATCCCTCACTCTTTAAAGATTTTTTGCCGCGCGACAACGAGGACTTTTCGACATAAAACCCAAAATCACGCTTTTCACTCTTACTTATTATAGTAATAATCATAAAATTTAAGCGATCTTTAAAGGGTGAGGGATTCATAGGATTAATTATAGCAGTTTTGATATGGGTGCTATCTCAGCTAAAATATGTATGGATGAAGATACCTCGGAAAAATATTTTTAAAAAGATTGCCGATATCCGACGGCCGAAAGTTTTAAGGGCGGAGGATGAAATCCGGGAAATTCCCCGGGCGGAAAATCCTGGAAAAAGAATAGAAATAGCCGCGCCAAGACAAGCGCGGGTTTTGCCGGATGGTTTTCCCTGGAAAGGTTTAATTTTGGGAATAATGGTAATCGCCATCTTTGGGGGCGGCTTTTATCTCTTCTCCAAGTATGAGGCAAAAAAAGGATTGCTTGAGGACGCTCAGCAGAAGTTAAGTGACTCTGGATTTGGAAGCGGACTAAATTTGCCGGGTTCTTTAAAAATAAACAGTTTTGAAGATATCGGAAAACTTTGGCCGGTGATTAAGGGCAGTTTCGGGGCGTATCAGGGTTTGGGCGATATCGCGGGAGCGGCGCTGGCTCTCAGTGGCGATATTCAGAAACTCCAAGCGGCTCTGCCCCAAAGCATTTCCGGGACGGGAAACGGCGCCACTCTCGCCGCGCTTACAAGCGTCCAAAAAGACCTGACCAAGATGCGCGAGGCCTCCGATAGGCTGGACACGCAGAGTCCGGAAGCAAAGAATATCCTGCCCATAACACCCGAAGAGTACATCGGACTTAAATATAAACTCCGTTTTTGGGAGGAGACTCTCGGGAATTTTATTAACTGGCTTTCCTCTTCGGATAAGGACGTGGTTGTGTTTTTGGGAAACACTTCCGAGCTCCGTCCGTCCGGCGGTTTTTGGGGAAGCTTCGGGGAGGTGACTTTGAGAAACGGAGACATAACTACATCGACGGTAAGAGATATAAATGAAATTGATAAAACACTCACCACGAAAACAATTCCGCCCAAACCATTACAGCTTATAACCGCCAACTGGAAAACGGCGGACGCAAACTGGTTTTTTAACTTTCCGGATTCCGCGGCGCGGGCTAAAAAATTCCTGGATTCTTCCGGACTATATTCCGTTTCTCTCAAAAAGGTTGATTTGGTTTCCGCTATCACTCCGAAAGTCATAAGCGACATTCTCTCCATAACCGGGCCGCTAACCGTTTCCTCGAGTAAGGTGGCTATAGATAAAGACAACTTTTTGCCGTCAATCCAGGAAGAGGTGCAGTCCGGCCAAAAATCCGGAACCGGACAGGCCAAAAAAATACTTAAAGACCTTTTTCCGGCCATGCTCCTTAAGCTTGAATCGCTTGACGCAACCGGACGGGGAGAATTGTTCGATGATTTTATCGGTTGGATAACAAACAAAGATCTTGTGCTCTGGACCGAAGATAAAACTCTCGAGCCCGCAATCGAGGCCCAGGGAGCGGCGGGGTCCATGTTTGCCGTGCCGCAGAAATTTAACGGGGACTACCTGGCAGTGTCGGCCGCGAATATCGGCGGGCAAAAAAGTGATTTTGTGACGGAGGAATATGTGGCACTGGAAGCCCTGATTAATCCGGACGGGACGGTGACGAATAATTTAAAAATTACCAGGCAGCATAACGGGAAAAAGGGCGACAAGTGGTGGTACACGGCCGCGAATCAGACTTATTTAAAAATATTTTCTTCCGACTTCGGTTTCGCGCCGGCCGGTTCCGGCGGTTTGTCGAAGACGGTTAGTTCCCCTATAAATTACAAAAAAGAAGGATACGCGACGGATACGCTCGTATCCGCCATAGAGGGAAGCGCCGTGGTTTTTAAAAATCTGCCGAATTTCACCGGCTTTAAAGAAAGCGGCAAATTCGTTCTGGCGACCTGGGTTAAGACGATGATGGGGAAGACCAGTACGGTGAGCCTGAGCTATAACCACCGCCTCTTTCTTTCTCCGATGGACGGCGTCGTCTATCAATTTGTTTTCGACAAGCAGCCGGGGATTAACGGAAATTATGACTTTAGCTTTACGGCCCCGTCCGGATTTGTCTGGGCGGAAAACAGTTCCCCCATATACGGCTATAAAGCAGCGGATATTCCCGGCCGGCTGACCTTGAATTTAACTCTTAAAAAAGACGCGGAATAACTTGTTTAGGCGCTTGGTTTAACTTAAGCTTCAGAAACTAATGGAAAATATACGTAATTTCGTAATCATCGCCCACATCGATCACGGCAAGTCCACGCTCGCGGACCGCCTGCTTGAGGTCACCAAAACCGTAGAGGTGCGAAGGATGCGGGCTCAATACTTGGATCAGCTGGAGCTCGAACGGGAGCGGGGCATCACCATAAAAATGGCTCCGGTCAGGATGAAGTATTCCTACAAAGGAAAAGACTATTCTTTAAACCTCATTGATACTCCGGGACACTCCGATTTTCAGTACGAAGTTTCGAGGGCGCTTATGGCCGTAGAGGGAGCGATACTTTTGGTTGACGCGACCAAGGGAATCCAGGCGCAGACGCTTTCGAATCTTCGGAACGCCCAGAAGGCCGGGCTCACCATCGTTGGCGCGGTAAATAAAATAGATATGAATGTGCCGCATCTTGAAAAAACTATTCTTGCCTTAGCTGAACTTTTGAAGACCGAGCCCGATAAAATATTCCGCATTTCCGGGAAAACCGGTGTGGGGGTGGAAGAACTATTGGGAGCCGTAATCGAGCGGGTTCCGCCGCCCAGAATTTCTATAAAAACGGAAACCAGCCGCGCTTTGATTTTTGACTCTCTCTACGATGACCACAAAGGCATCTTGGCTTACGTCCGGGTTTTTGACGGAACCTTTAAAACCTCCGGCGAATCAAAGCTCCTGGTGTCGGGAGCGAATTTCAAAATAAAAGAAGCGGGTTGTTTTTCTCCTGAGCTTAAACCGGTGGCCGAACTTACCGCCGGGGAAATCGGCTACATCGCAACGGGGTTTAAAGAACCGGCAATGGTAAAAATCGGCGACACTATAGTCGGCGTAGATCAGGAGGCCTCTAAGGATTTAAAGAATCACGCGCTCCCGGGGTACCGCGACGCGATACCTACGGTTTTCA
>JAVHQZ010000054.1:0-2810 GCA_036171415.1 Minisyncoccota bacterium
ACAAAAAAGGTGGCATATAAAACCATCATTTTTGTTTTTTGCGCGGTCGGCCGGACTCGAACCGGTAACCCCCGCCGTGACAGGGCATATTTGCTCCGTTACTTAGCGCGGTCGGCCGGACTCGAACCGGTAACCCCCGCCGTGACAGGGCGGTGCTCTAACCAATTGAGCTACGACCGCGCTAAGCAACTAAGCTAATTTATAAAAATCTTCAGGTGCTCCCCGCCCGTATCGAACGCCAGCCCGACAAAGTCATTCTGGCGGGGTACGTTCGGGCGGGTAACCAATTGACCTGCCTGCCGGCAGGCAGGGCTACGACCGCAGAATTGACTCACACATCATACCGAAAATAACCCTCTAAAATCAAGAATTACCGAGGAGTTTAAGGAAGTCCTTTTCCTCCAGGATTTTCACGCCAAGTTTTTTCGCCTTCTCGTATTTGCTCCCCGGCTCCGCTCCGACTACGACGTAGGAAGTTTTGGAGCTTACCGATTCGGTTACATCCCCACCAAGCGACCGTATCCGCTCCTTCGCCAATTCCCGGGACATCGCCTCCATGGTGCCGGTCAAAACAAAGGAAAGCCCGGAAAGTTTCTGCGATTTAGCGGAGTGCTTTTCTAAAATTATTTTAACTCCCGCGGCCTGGAGCTTTTCCAAAAGGTGAATATTTTTATTTTCCTTAAACCACTCGCGAATACTCTCCGCGACTTTCGGCCCCACGTCTTCTAACTCCTGAAGTTTTTCGCCGCTGAGCCCGGCATAGAATTTTATAAAATCTTTTACCGCTAATTCCCCGCCGGTTTTGCTCGGGTATGCCTTAGCAAGAAGATCGGCGGTTTCCTCGCCCACATGGATGATGCCTAGGGCGTAAATAAAGCGCTTGAGCGGTGCGCGCTTGCGCTCCTCCACCTCCTTGATGACATTTTCCGCCGATTTTTCCCCGAAACGGGGCAGGGCCACGATATCCCCCTTCTTAAGCGTGAACATATCCGCCGCGTCTATAATCAGTCCTTCGTCCAAAAATCTGTCGATTATTTTCGGACCCAATCCATCTATATTAAACCCGCCGCGGGAAACAAAGTGGTAAAGTTGTTCCCGGTGCCTGGCCCCGCAATACTTGTTGGAACATTTATAGGCCACTCCGTCCCGGACAACTTTTGAACCGTCCACCGGACATTTTAAGGGCATTTGAAATTTCTTTTCTTTGCCGGTGCGCAGATTTATTAAAACTTTATTTATCTGCGGAATAACATCGCCGGCGCGGGAAACTATGACGGTGTCCCCGATTTTAAGCCCTAGGCGCTCTATTTCGTCGGCATTGTGCAGGGTGGCATGGGTTATAGTCACTCCGCCCACGCTAACCGGCTTCATCACGGCAACAGGTGTAAGCACCCCGGTTAGCCCGACTTGAACCTGAATTTCTTCTACGATAGTGGTTGCCTCCCTCGGAGAAAATTTGTAGGCAATTCCCGCTCGTGGAGTTTTCCCGACTATTCCACCCTCTTCGTAGAACTTGTTGTCGTTTACCGAAATCACTATGCCGTCTATCTCGTAGGTCAGTTTTTCCCGGTGCTCTATCCAATATTTATGAAATTCAAAAATCTCTTTCAAGTTTTTTAAAACTTTGCCGTCAGGGTTGGTTTTGAGGCCGTATTCCCGGAGCGCGGCATACTCGTCATATTTTGTTTTATATCCTTCGGTTACGACGTCATAGGCATAGAAATCTAATTTACGGGCGGCGGTTATTTTCGGGTCCAACTGCCGGATGCTTCCGGCGGCGACGTTCCGGGGATTGGCGTAGGGTTTGCCCCCGGCTTTCTCCTGGTCGCGATTTATCCGCGCAAATTCTTTTTTGGTCAAAAATGTTTCACCCCTGGCGATAAAACGCCTTGGGTAGCCGCTTCCCTCCTCAAGACGCAAGGGTATCGCTTCAATCGTGCGAATATTCTGAGTAACGTCTTCGCCGACCATTCCGTCGCCGCGGGTTGAGGCCTGAACCAGGGCTCCGTCTTCATAGATAAGTTCCATCGCAAGCCCATCCATTTTCAAATCGGCGTAAAATCCCTCCCTGTCGAAGGCGCGTTTTTCTCCAAAATAATTTTTTAGTCTTTCCAGCCACTCTTCCATGTCCTTCTCGGAAAAAGCGTCGTTTAAAGAAATCATCCGGGACTCATGGGTAACTTTTTTGAACTTGGAAAGCGGTTTCCCGGCCACCCGCTGGGTCGGAGAGTCCGGAGTTATCAAATCGGGATGTTCCGTTTCGAGGTCAAACAATTCTTTTTTCAAAGAATCCAAAGCTTCGTCCGGAATTAGAGACCGGTTTAAAACATGGTAGGCGTAACGGTCGCGGTTAATCTCCTTTTTTAATTTGGCGATTCTCTCCTTCGCGTCTCCTTTGGTCATAAATAAATAATACAACAAAAAAAAGAATGTAGAACGTAGAATCTAGAATGTAGAATTTGGCGCAAATAACAAAATACTGATTTTTTATTCTACTTTCTAAATTCTAGATTCTAAATTCTGTATTTTTAAAACGTTAACCCGAAAGCACGGTTGGAGTTCCCGGAAGTTCCTTTGGATTTAAAGGTTACGCTTATGGCGGGCGACGTAGAATCACAGGGGTCAATCGTCAGGCCGTCCTTATCCAAACAAGACTGGGTGATAATAACGGAAGCTCTATTGGTGAAGGTGACGGCCGGAGGGGAGGGATCTTTGAACCACTTATATAGAGACCATTCTATGCCGGCGTCCGCCGCGTAAATCGCCTTCGCGGAATTAGCTAAGTCGGTTGTCTCCCGGATTTGGTAAAG
>JAVHQZ010000055.1:0-2790 GCA_036171415.1 Minisyncoccota bacterium
CGTTCAGTTCCGAGAACCCTTTGCCGAGCTCCGTGCCGGCAGCCATAATCTGTAATCTTTCAACTTTGCGCGGGTCCTTGCGGTGGCGCTTCGCTAAAGGCTCAATTTCTACCGGCGGGTCAATCAAGAAGCACGGGTCAAGAAGCGTAGGCCGGACGGTTTTTTTGAAGATAAGGTCGATGAGGCGGCCCTTGCCGGCATGGCTGTCGGGACCAAGATTCATAGCCTTCGCCTTTTCAAAAAGCTCCGCGCGCGTAGCTTCGAGCGGGTCCATCTTTACCGCTTTTTTGAAAGCTTCCACATAGTCCACCTTCTTCCATTTCTTGCCCCAGTTAATTTTTTTGCCTTCGTAGGAAGTGACCAAACCGCCGGTCGTCTTTTTGATAACCGTTTTATACATTTTTTCCAAAAGTTTCATCAGGTCGTTGTACTCGTGGAAAGCCCAGTAAAATTCCAGCTGGGTATAGTCCTGCAGATGCTCCTTATCTATCCCCTCGTTTCTAAAAATTCTCCCGATTTCAAAAACTTTTTCATAACCGCCGACAATGAGTTTCTTAAGAGGAAGTTCCAAGGAAATCCTGAGAAATAAATCCAAGTCCAACGCGTTCAGGTGAGTTCTAAAAGGTTCGGCTTCGGCGCCTCCCGGAATGGACTCCAAAACGGAAGTTTCCACTTCCAAAAATCCGCCGTCCAACAAAAAATCCCGGAAAGCCCTCCAAAAAGCGGCCTTCTTTTTAAACATCTCCTTGGTTGCCGGATCGGTCAGAAGCTCCAGATAGCGGGAGCGAAGGCGAATCTCGTCGTCGGCAACGGCATAACGTTCCGCCGGTATCGGAAGCAGGCTCTTGGTAAGCATTTTTACGTCTTTGGCCTCCACGCTCATTTCGCCCTTCTTGGTTTTGAAAAGCGCGCCGGCTACAGAGATAAAATCTCCCCGGTCCAAATTTTCTTTCCAAAGCTTAAACTGCTTCAAATTCTTCTTGGAAAGAACCGCCTGGATCTGCGCGGATTCATCGGCAATATCCAAAAAAATTATGTTTCCCTGGTCGCGGGAGCTCGTAACCCGGCCCGCTAAAATAACCTTCTTCTTGCTTCTACTTAGTTTATTAAAATTATCCCGGGCCTCTTTTACGGAAAAACTCCGCTTGGCTTCGGCTGGATAAACTTCGAGCCCAGCCTCTTTGAGGCGGGAAAGTTTTTTTAGCCGTTCATCGCGCAACGCGTCTATCATTATTCTATTCGAGTGATCTTATAGGAAGCCTCGCCGCTTGGAATTGTGACGCTAATGCTGTCCCCTACTTTTTTGCCCAGGAATGCCAAACCCAAGGGAGATTCGTTGGAAATTTTATTTTCTTCAGGTTTGGACTCTTCCGAGCCGACTATCATATAGGTCTTTTCCTTGCCGTCTTTTTCCACGGTAACGGTAGAGCCGATGTGGACATTGGCGCCGCCGGCCATCTTTTTGATGAGCGAAACCTGCTTCAACATTTCTTCAATTTCAATAATGCGGGTTTCCACCGTGGACTGCTCTTCGCGGGCTTCGGTATATTCCGAATTTTCGGAAAGATCGCCGAATTCCTTGGCGCGTTTAAGACGTTCCGAAACATCGGCTCGCTTCTCGTTCTTTAAGACATCCAGTTCTTTTTTCAATTCCTCCAACCGCTCCGGGGTCAAATAATAGGTCATTTTAATTTAATGTCTAATTACTAATTTCTAATTCCCAATTTGCACTTTTTAGAAATTAGATATTGGAAATTAGGATTTATATTTTTGCCTTCAGTGGGTATTTATGCATCCAAAGCCATAGGCGAATTTTAAGGGTTTCAAGGAGAACTTTCAAGTAAGCCGAGGCTTTTACCTTGGAGCCCTCGGTATTCTTCCAGTGGACCGGTATCTCCTTAATTTTGTAGCCTAAATTTTTTCCCAAAGCGAGCGCCTCTACGTCAAAACCCCAGCCGGTTATCTTCATGATGCTGAAAATTTCTTCCGCCGCCCGTTCGCTAAAAGCCTTAAACCCGCACTGGGTATCCCAAAGACCCGGCAGAAGAAGCATCTGGATAAAGAGGTTGCCCATCTTGCCCGGAATTTGCCGGTAGAGAGGCTCCGGCGGGTCGAGCTTCGCGCCTCTCGCCGAACGCGACCCGATGACTATGTCATAGCCGGATTTAAAATATTCCTGCATCTTGTCGAAGTGGTCGATGGTCGTCGCGTTATCCGCGTCCATAAAAAGACGGATGTTCCCGCGACCGATTAGCATGCCGTCGCGGACCACCGCGCCCTTCCCCCGGTTTATGGGATTATCCACTACTTTCAGATTTTTTATCTGTCCGCTCATCCGCCGCGCGATTTCCGCGGTATTATCTTTGGAGCCGTCGTTCATCACCAAAATCTCGTAAGTGTAGGCGACCCGCGAAAGCTGTTTATCTACGTCAATCAACGTAAGCGGCAAACGCTTCGCCTCATTGTACGCGGGGATAACTATGGAGAGATACGGCTTGGCCATAAATACAGTAGATAGTAGTTAGTAAATAGTAGGTAGCAATAGCTAAAACCTAAATTCATTATAACAAAGAAAAAGACGGATCCAGTGGATACGTCTCGTGGTGCGCTTAGGCGAAAATCGTCCGCAATAGTCGTCCGACGAGCTTCCCTAGTTTATAGGGGAGAAAGATCGGCCAGAAAAATGCATGTAGGGCCGAGTTAAAGTCGTTCTCGTCGGTGGGAAAAGTGTTAGTAAGCCTGTCCGACAAGACCCAACTGCATACGCTGTATGACTTCATTCCTGTGCGG
>JAVHQZ010000056.1:0-2784 GCA_036171415.1 Minisyncoccota bacterium
ATTAGGTGTGGGGGCGCACCACACAATAATACGGATTTTTTCGCAAACTTCAAGGGGTTTTTGGGTTATCCGGCAACATTATTCTGGATTCTAAATTCCTGCCTGCCGGCAGGCAGGCTACTTTCTGTTTTCTGATATACTCAGGAAACATGAATACCGTCCAAGCGATACGCGCCTTCTTCCTCCCGATCATCGCGACGTACCCCGTTCTTCTATATTTAGGAACCTATCTTTCCATAATCTTTCTGGGAAATGTTATTTCCTTTACCACTCTCCTTTTGGCGTTCCAGGGAAGCGTGAGTGTCGGCCCTTTTTTGGGAGTAATTGCCCTGGTTCTTTTCGCCGACATCTCCGGAGACCTTGCCTGGTATTGGCTCGGGCGGAAACTCCCCGGCACAAGAGTCGGAGAATTTCTTTACCGAAAATTGCCGAAGCACGAGGAGATAGAACGCAACGTCCTGAAGCGCGCTGAACGCTGGGTGTTTTTGTCCAAATTTATTCCCGCCTCCACTTTCACGATTATTTTTCTGACCGGTTGGTCTGAAGTGCCGTTTAAAAAATTCTTCCGAACTTCCTTGGCCGCGATTTTTTGCTCCGTAGCGGTACTGACGCTTTTCGCCTTCGCGCTGTCTCTCGGACTGTCGTCGCTGGAGCCGATTGCCCTTTTTAAGCGCTTTGAGCGGTTGTTCGCTCTGGGAATAATTATTTTTCTTCTATTCAATTTTTTCCTGGCCAAATTATTCCGCCGCTTAATACGCTGGCTGGATTCCGGCTGAAACTCCCGGTTGACCGCACCTCCTAATTTTCTTAAACTTTAATCAAACAAAAACAAATTTTTATGAATTCTTTTACAAAAAAACTTCTTTGGGCTATCTTCGGCTTGTTCGCGATATCTCTGGTTTTCTCAACCCTTTTCTCCGAGACAGGCGCTCCGGGAAATATGAGTCTGAACGACCTCGCCAAGAAAATAGAAGCGGGACAAGTTAAGTCCGTTTCGGTTATGGGAAACGATATTAACGCGACGCTGCAGGATAATTCGAAAGTAATTTCCCAAAAGGAAGGCGAGCTGGGACTAACCGAAACTTTGAAAAACCTCGGCGTCTCCGGGGACGCGCTCCAAAAAGTTGACTTCAGCATAAGCACGGAGTCCGGGGCGAAATACTGGATGGGAATAATCTTGCCTGTAGTGCTTCCGCTTCTTCTCATCGGTTTCATGTTTTGGCTGATATTCCGCCAAGCCAAGGGCGGGATGAACCAGGCCTTCAGCTTCGGCCGGTCCAATATTAAGCTAGCTGGCCTGACCAAGGAAAAAATCACCTTCAACGACGTCGCCGGCCTCAAGGAAGCCAAAGAGGAGTTAATAGAGGTGGTAGATTTTTTGAAAAATCCGAAAAAGTTTTTGGATATCGGCGCGCGCATTCCCCGCGGCATACTCTTGGTCGGCTCTCCGGGCACGGGAAAAACGCTTTTGGCGCGCGCGGTCTCCGGCGAAGCTAATGTTCCTTTCTTCAGCATCTCCGCTTCGGAATTCGTGGAAATGTTCGTCGGCGTCGGCGCCTCCCGAACCCGCGACGCCTTCATGGTGGCGAAGCGAGCCGCTCCTTCGATTTTGTTTATAGATGAAATAGACGCGGTCGGCCGCCAGCGCGGAGCGGGCATGGGCGGAGGAAACGATGAACGCGAACAGACCCTGAACCAAATTCTCGTGGAGTTGGACGGCTTTGACCGGGAAACCCAGCTTATCGTCCTCGCTGCCACGAACCGCCCGGACATTTTGGACCCGGCCCTTTTACGTCCCGGCCGTTTTGACCGCCACGTCATTTTGGACCTGCCCGACATCAACGATCGCGAAGCAATTTTGAAAATTCACGCCCGCGGAAAACAGATGGCTAAGGGCGTTGATCTCCGGAAAGTTGCCGTCCGGACGCCCGGTTTTTCGGGCGCCGATCTTGCGAACCTCATGAATGAAGGGGCTCTTCTCGCGGCCAAACGGAATAAAAAAGTTGTAGAGGAAGTCGAACTTCTGGAATCCATCGAAAAGGTAATTCTCGGACCGGAAAGAAAGAACCGCGCTATCTCCGTGAACGAAAAAAAGATTACCGCCTATCACGAAGCCGGGCACGCGCTCGTTGCCTCATCCCTCAAAGACGCTGACCCGGTGCAGAAGGTTTCCATAATTTCCCGCGGCATGGCCGGCGGCTATACCCTGAAGCTTCCGCTCGAGGAACAGCACCTCCGAACCCGAAAACAATTCCTGACCGACCTGGCCGTAATGCTCGGCGGATTCATTTCCGAAAAACTCACCTTCGGCGATGTTTCAACCGGAGCTTCAAGCGATCTAAAGGAGGCGTCTGCTGTGGCGCGGAAGCTTGTCACCAAGTACGGAATGAGCGAGAGGCTTGGTCCCATAACCTTCGGCAACACCGATGAAATGGTTTTCCTCGGCCGGGAAATGACCACGGAAAAGAACTACTCCGAAGATGTGGCAAAGAAGATTGACGAGGAGGTTTCCGTGTTTATAACCCGCGCCTACGATGCGGCAACGAAGGTATTAACCGGTAAGAAGAAGGCCCTGGAAGCAATAGCCAAGAAATTAATTGAAAAAGAGACCTTGGAACAGGAGGAATTCGCGGCGCTTTTGAAGCCGTTCAAGATTAAGGCGGTAGAAGTATAGGGGCTCCGATTTTTCATTTTCAGACCATGAACATCTACTCACAATGGTCCTAAAAATGAGAAATCCCTGCCTGCCGGCAGGCAGGTCTGCGGTGGCGGGGATTTTTTGTG
>JAVHQZ010000057.1:0-2717 GCA_036171415.1 Minisyncoccota bacterium
CCCCGGCTGCCTCAACCTCTACGAAGCCGGCAGCCACAACCTCGACAAAGCCCGCGGCTGGAACGAGCACCGTTCCCGCTCTGTAAATAGAATAAGAAAAAATCGCCCAGCAGGGCGGTTTTTTATTTCCCGGCCGCGCGCGGGGTTGGCTATAATTTTTCGTAATAGGTCCCCAATCCCAATATGTCCGCTTCGCGGAAATGTTTGCCGATAAGCTGGAAGCCCACGGGTAATTCGCCGCTTTCTTGCCCTTGCCCCGAGCCCGCCGAACGGGTCTCTACCGGTATGGAAATTCCCGGGAGGCCGGCCAGGTTCGCGGGAATAGTAAATACGTCGGAAAGATACATAGAAAGAGGGTTGCTGGTTTTTTCGCCGATTTTGAACGCTCTGGTCGGTGTAACAGGACAGAGAATTACATCCACCTCCTTAAATACATTTTCAAAATCTTTCCGGATGAGCGCCGATACCCGGCGGGCCTTTTCATAGTAGGCGTCGTAATAACCGGAGGAGAGAACGAAGGTGCCGAGTATTATCCTCCGCTTTGTTTCCGGGCCGAAACCCCGACCCCGGGCAGAGAGGTATAAGTCCAAAAGGTCTTTCGGCTGGCTGTAGCTCACATCACTGCGGCCCGAGGCGTAGCGGATTCCGTCAAAGCGCGCGAGGTTCGAGCTCACTTCCGCGGGCATAATTATATAGTAAGTAGAGAGAGCGTATTTAGTGTGCGGGAGAGATACGGATTTGAATTCAACCCCCAAGCTTTTGAGTTTTTCTATCGCTTTATTTACGCCTTCTTCCACCTCTTTTTCCAATCCTCCGACAAAATATTCTTCGGGAATTCCGACCCTAAGTTTTTTGACAACCCCAAACTCCGGGGAAAGAATTTCTTTTTCATCATATTTGTGCCCGACGCTCGTGTTGTCTAACGGGTCGGAGCCCTGGATGGCGAGGAATAATCTCGAGGCGTCTTCCACGGTTTTGGTAATTGGCCCTATCTGGTCGAGCGAAGAGGACATTGCTATAAGCCCTGAACGGGAAACCGCTCCGTAGGTGGGTTTTAGCCCTACCGTTCCGCAGAAAGCGGCCGGTTGGCGGATAGAACCTCCGGTGTCGGAACCTAGTGCCGCAAGGGCGAGATTCGCCGCGACGGCGGCCGTGGAGCCTCCGGAGGAGCCTCCGGGGACGCGCTCCGGGTCACGCGGGTTGCGGGTCAAGTGGAAGCCGGAATTTTCCGTCGAAGAGCCCATCGCGAACTCATCCATATTGGTTTTACCCAAAAATACGGCATGCGCTTCCTTTAATTTTTTTATAACTCCGGCGTCATAGCTTGCCACGTAATCTTTCAAAATTTTTGATGCGGCGGTAGCGGAGTGTCCCTGAATTAAAATATTGTCTTTTATCGCGAGCGGAACTCCCGCCAAAACTCCCAACTCCTCGCCCTTAGAAAGCGCCATATCGACGGCCTCGGCTTCTTTTATCGCTTCGGATTCTCGGAGACTTAGATATGCGCCGAGAGTCCCGTCGGTTTTTTTAATGTCCTCAAGATAAGCGAGGGTTACTTCAAGAGCGGAAAACTCTTTTTCCCTGAGGCCCTCCGCAAAGCCGGTTATGGTTAATTTTTTAAATGGGTGCATTTGAATTTATTTTAAAAATTGCTTTCGTCACGAAATGCAATATTTTCGTGCGAAAGGTGCGAAGCCCGACGAAGGAATAATAGTGCAAGCGTTATTTCTAGGAGGGATGAGCGGCTTGCAGCCGAAAATATTGTCATTGCAGTAGAAATGGATTTTTGAAATAAATTCATGTTATTTGAATACCGGCGGGATAGAAAGGAAGCCGTCTTCCGACTCGGGGAAGGCTTCCTTGCCCTGTCCTATATTGGTTTCCTTCCGTTCCCCGTCGTCCCGGAAAATTTTCCTGGTTTCATCCAGCGGCAATTCCGCCACAACTTTGGAAGTGTCCAATTCGGCGAGTTCATTAAAATGGTCCAGGATTTTCTGGAGGTCCTGCAGGATTTTTTTTGCCTCCCGCTCCTGAAGTTCCAGGCGGGCAAGTTCGGCCAGATTCTGCAGATTTTTCTTGTTTATTAACGATGCCATGAAATCAGTATATAGAATTCGGCAGGCAGAATCCAGAATTATGGGTTCTACCCCCCCCAATAAGAATCGGATATAATAAATAGGAATCAAATTCCCAATGTCTAATTTCCAATTTCCAAAAAAGGATTACCGCAGAAAAGCCAGCACTCGTATCGCCGAATTGTCATTCCGGAGTACTCATCTGGAATCCAGAGATTCCTGGATTCCGCGTCAAGCGCGGAATGACAACCGCCAATCCTTCACCCTCCTAAATTTCCCGAAGCGAAATTTAGGAGGGCAAGCCCTCAATTCCAGAAGGTCTTTTACTTTAATAGAGCTCCTCATCGTCCTCGCCATCCCTGCCTGCCGGCAGGCAGGGTCGCCAACAATCCAATGCTAAAGTCTAGACAATCATTTACGTTAATTGAACTTCTCATAGTCTTAGCTATCGTAGCTATCCTTTCCGTAGTAGTAATCCTCACCCTGAACCCCTCCGAACTCCTGAAACAAGCCAGAGACAGCAACCGGCTCTCCGATCTCTCTACTATCAATAACGCCCTGGGAGTCTTCAACACCGACATAAACTCAGGATTTATGGGCACCAGCTCCATAGTCTATGTATCTATCCCTGATACAACCAGT
>JAVHQZ010000058.1:0-2697 GCA_036171415.1 Minisyncoccota bacterium
CGGCACACGCACCTCAAGCGTGCCTGGCTACCAATTACAGCACCCGCGCATTTTTATAGTTGCTTCCCGATAGTTTTAAGCGCTTTTTCAACTTTCTTCCGCTTTCGGGATAAACAAACTACGCCTGGATTATAATACACCCTTGCCAATAATTTCAATGATTCCGCCTTGGCATATTTCAGCTGATAAACCGAACTACTCCTGCCCTTGGTGATGTGCCCTTTTATTCCAAGTCGTTCACCTAGCTCAGTTCTAAGCCAATCAATGTGCCACTTGCTCGCGGAAATAAACTCGGTATAAAACATAAAACTGGACTTCCAGCGTGGGTCCCAATAGGAATAGAATGTCCCGTCGCCGTCAAAATGGCCACGAAGAAAATCAAAGAAATACTTATTGGGAATCTTCAATTTAGATATAATTTTAGATTTGGCTGGCATAAAACCGATACCAAGAAGAAGTTTATAGAAATTAACATCTCCAAGTTGTACCCGAAAATATTTTCTACCAGAACCGGAATGTTTAGAACCAATTTTATTGTCTATCTTTAGACACCACAAAAAATTTTCGAGCTGCTCCTTGTCTTTGGAGGTTAAATCTACGTGCCTTTCGTCTTTTGATAGATTTCCGTCGGTAGCTAAAAGTCCTATCGCATAGGCAAAATTGGGAGACCATTTTATTTTTACTTTCCCAAGCGGTTTCATATCTACCGTTAATTATAACATTTCCTCAAGGTATAGCATATACCAATATATATTTGGAGATTGTTCCGTTGATTGTTTTACAACTTTTGTCGCATAATGTTCCAAGCAACCAAAATACGGAGGTAGAAGTGAAAGCCATTCCTGCCGCTATAATCGCCGCCGGAATCGGGATAGGCGGATTCATCGCTTCCCTGCCTTTAGCCGCACTGGGCGTGGCCATCCTTCTCTTCGCCCACGGGGAAAAGAAGCGTCCCAAAAATAAAAGGAGATAGTGTGGAAAAAGACAAAAATCCCCTGCTAAAGACCCCGACTCCGGGACAGGATCTGACGAAATCCGTCTTCCCGCTTTCAAAAGCAAAAAAACGCAGATGCAATCCTTGGGATTCTATTTTTTTCCGAGCCGAACTTGCCTTGATTACTGCCCTAACCGCAGTCGGCGTCGCTATCTCTTGGGGCAGCTCGCCCTTCGCGATTCCGTTTGTCCTAATCGGCGGAGCCGGAGCTATCCTCTACGCCTACAAAAGGTCCAAGTGGCCGAACTGTTGAACAGAACCCCCCGCAAACGCGGGGCTTATTTTTTATGTGAAGAATAAAAAAAATAAAAGGGCGCGTATCGCCCTTTTGAGCATTCTATCGGATAACCTTGATGCCAAACTTATTCAGAAATTCTTCGCCGGACAAAGATGAATCAATCTCTAACACGCTGGAGACACCATAATCGCCGGTGTACTTCGTTGCCTTAGCAGATGCCTCGCCCGGGGTATCGGCATAAACGGCGGTTGTATGGGTCCCCGAATCTCTGACAAAGTGACCATCGCCTTCCCACCATTCTGTGATGACTGCAAAAAGCTTCATTTCTTTCTCCTTTTCATCTTTAGAACTGACAACAGGCTATTACTCTCCAATTTCAAAGTCAAACTCATCGGTTAAAGTTGCAAAGGTCGCGAATATCTCTTAAACTCACAGGAGTTTTTCAAAGGAGATTTTATGAACATTTTCCAGTTGGCCTTCCTGGCGCTCGTCTTTGTCGCCCTCCTCATCGCGGTAATCAAGATGCCCTTCCTCGCTCCGTTCTTTCTGCTCTATGTCGTCATGGCCTCCCTCTACGCCCACCGCAAGACCAGGTTGAACAAGAACTGAAACGAAACTCCGCCTGTCCATTGGACAGGCGGAGTATTTCTTTATTTAGGCGGAGACTCCGACCCGCCTGACGGCCGGCAGGTCTTTTTTCGGTTAGGCGGAAACGCCTATCTTCTTGCGCACTCTCGAGCCGGACATCTTCCGGACAAAATAGAGCTTGGCGCGGTGGATTTTCTTCGGGGAGCTGATAATAGTAACCTTGCTGATACCTGGAGTGTTAATCGGGAAAACTTTTTCCACGCCTACTCCGACAACGGTCGAACGGACCGTAAAAGTACCGCCGGCTTCCTTGCCGTGTTTTCGGGCAATAACCAAGCCTTCAAAAGGCGTGGTCCCTTCGAAGATTTTAATCTTCGCTCCGGGTTTAATTTTTTCTAAAATAGTTTGGTCTATCATTTCTTTGTATTTATTGCGGAACCGCGGGCGCTCCGGGACTCCCCGGAACCTGGTTCACAATATTCGACAACATCTTTACCAAGTCGTCTACGGATGTCCGGACTTTAACATAGTAGTCCAAAACTCCGAGACGCTTAGCTTTTTCAATGTCGCTCTCCTGCCCGAGGTTGCTAGCCACCACGACCGGGACCTTGTTCAGTTGAGGATCGGCAAAAATGGTCTCCAAAAACTCGAAGCCGGAAAGCTTCGGGATGATTAGGTCTAAGATGATGAGGTCCGGAGTCTTTTCGCGGGAAAGTTTTAAAGCTTCCTCGCCGTCAAAAGCTTGCCGAACCGCGAAACCCGCCTTTTCCATTCTCCCCTTGAGGATCATGGAGAAAAAGGGGTCATCTTCGACTATCAATATGTCTTTTGGGTCGTTTGCCATCTCTTACCAATTATAGCGTATTTCGTTCGATTT
>JAVHQZ010000059.1:0-2627 GCA_036171415.1 Minisyncoccota bacterium
ACATAAAATTCCGCTCCTATCGCGGACTGCCTGGCGATTTCAACAAATTCGCCGGAAATATCCACACCGATAACTTTCGCGCCTTTTTTGATAAATTCTTTACTGAAAAATCCCGGTCCGCAGGCGAGGTCCAAAACTTTTTGTCCCGGCCTCAAATCCAAAAGCCGGAGAAGATTCGGCAAGATAACTTCTTTCTGATATGTCCCTTCGCCGGACAAGAGTTCTTCATACCATTTGGCTACGCCGCTCCAGGAGGTTTTATTTTTTTCTTCCATCTTTCTTAAGTTTAGCATCCTTGTCCAACTTGCTGGTTTTTTTCATAAGTTCCCTGAGCTCATCTCTCAAAATTGCCGCGAGCTCAAAGTCCAATTCCTTTGCCGCGAGCTTCATCTCCCGTTCTTTCTCCGCGATGAGCTTCAAGAGCGCGGTTTTGGAGCGAGGAAGCGGTCCGATCTCGAGCTTTAAGATTTCTTCCACGGGCAAAATGTCGTGGATTGCCTTAATTACCGTGGTCGGGGTGATTCCATGCTTTTTGTTGTAGGCAATCTGGATTTCCCGCCTGCGGTTCGTTTCTTTTATCGCCCGTTCCAGAGAACCGGTGACATTGTCCGCGTACATCAAGACCTCGCCGGCGACGTTTCTCGCCGCGCGGCCGATAGTCTGGATAAGCGAAGTTTCGCTCCTTAAAAATCCTTCTTTGTCCGCATCCAAAATCGCAACCAAGGTTACCTCCGGCAAGTCCAAGCCTTCGCGCAAAAGGTTTACGCCTACCAGCACGTCAAATGTTCCCCTTCTTAGATTCGTGAGAATCTTAATGCGTTCCAAGGTTTCTACGTCGCTGTGGAGATAATTAACTTTGATTCCTTTGGTAGACAGATATTCGCTTAAATCTTCCGCCATCTTCTTGGTTAAGGTTGTGATAAGAACTCTCTCTTTTCTTGCGACCCGCTCCTCCACGTGCGGAATCAAATCCTGCACCTGGCCCTTTGCCGGTAAGACGCTTATCTTCGGGTCGATTAAGCCGGTGGGTCGGATTATTTGCTCCACTATTTTTTCACTTATTTTCTGTTCGTAGGGGCGTGGAGTGGCGGTAGTAAAAATTATCTGCCCTACCCGCTCATTAAACTCCGCGAACCTCAAAGGCCGGTTGTCCGCGGCCGAGGGCAGGCGGAAACCGTATTCAATAAGAGTCCGTTTTCTGGCGGCGTCGCCTTCATACATTCCTCCGATTTGCGGGACAGTCACGTGGGATTCATCAATAACAGTAAGAAAATCCTTCGGGAAGTAGTTAAGAAGCGTGTCCGGCGGGGCGCCGGGAGCCCTGCCTGAAAGAGGCTGAGAATAATTTTCTATGCCGTGGCAATAACCGACTTCGCGGATCATCGCCAAATCAAACTTGGTTCTCCTCTCCAATCTTTCCGCTTCCAAGAGCTTTCCGTTCTCTTCAAAATATTTAAGTCTTTCTTTCAATTCTTTTTGCACCGAAGCGATGGCTCTGTCCCGGTCCACAACCGAGGTTATAAAGTGCTTGGCGGGGGCGATATAAATTTCGGGAAATTCCGGAGTGACGCCGGGACGGAACCCTTCCGCCGGGATAATTTCGTAAATCTTTTTGATGACGTCGTTTTCCAAAACGAAGTTATAGATAAGCTCCCTGTCCGGCGGCATTATTTCCCAATTGTCCCCGCGCAAACGAAAAGTTCCCCGCTTTAGGTCGCTCGGGGTTCTCGTGAATTGCATGGAGATTAACTGGCGGACAAGTTTCTTTCTGTCTATCTTTTCACCGACCGCGAAACGAATAATGTTTTTGGCGTAAGTCTCCGGCGCGCCCAAACCGTAGATACAGGAAACTGACGCCACAACTATTACGTCCTTGCGGGTCAAAAGAGCCGTAGTGGCCGCGTGACGGAGCTTATCAATCTCCTCGTTTATCATCGCCTCTTTTTCTATATAGGTGTCACTTACCGGCATATAGGCTTCCGGCTGATAGTAGTCATAATAGGAAACAAAATAGTGCACCGCGTTATTCGGAAAAATTTCCCGGAATTCGTTACAGAGCTGGGCCGCCAGAGTTTTATTGTGCGCGATGATTAAAGTAGGCCGCTGAACTTTTTCTATAACATTGGCTATGGTAAAAGTTTTCCCGGAACCGGTCACGCCCAAAAGGGTCTGGTGGCCCAGTCCTCTTTCCAAACCAGAAACAAGCTCCTTTATAGCTTTGGGCTGGTCTCCGGCTGGTATATTTTTAGAAACTATTTTGAATTCGGGCATATTAAACGCCAATTCGGCCCCGCTTTGGGCCTATAGGCACCTATAATGTACCTTTTCCGGCCTATTTGGTCAAAATCAATACTTGACCCCGCCGTGGATTGCGAAGTATTCTGCATTCAGTATTTCAAAATTAAGGAGTTAAGATGAGCATCGACACGAGCAAGGAAGTCAGGCTCTATGACCCGCATCCCGGACTTGCCGGCGCCCTAATCCCGATACCCGAACCGGTGAGGTTGGTTGCGAACGGACTCAACGGCAAAACCATGACTCTCAAAGAGGCGGTCGAGAAAATAAAGTCGGTCACGGACGGCAGAGTCTATCCGTCGGAAGAACACAGCTTCATTGCCCTGCGCCTT